>JASJFV010000178.1:0-9450 GCA_033791885.1 Gammaproteobacteria bacterium
AACAAGGGGCAATACGATCTGCGCGAGGCATCGGTAGTGCCAACCACTTCACCGGCAATGGACATTTTAAAATCATCAAATGTTGAGCGGGTGCTATATGACCTGTATGGTGCCGAGCGCACCAAAGAGCTGATGCTGCAACTGGATAACGAAAAATACTACCAGTTGACGGAACACGAATTGAAAAAACTACAGGCCATTTTCAGTGCAGACTACTGCGAGGATAGTGAAGGGAAGCAATATATTAAGAAGACATTTGAAAAAGGGTATCTGATGGACCCGCATACGGCTACCTGTTTCAAGGCCTAAGACACCTGCCGCGAAAAGCCATTGAAGACAGTCGTCTATTCAACGGCTGAGTGGACAAAATTCTCACCTACCATCGCCAATGCTCTCACCGGTGAACAGGATGCCAATGATATTGATGCCCTGACCTCGATAGCAAAAGAGGCAGGAATTGAAATACCAGCACAAATCAGCGAGCTGTTCGAGAAAAAGATCAGCCAGACCACACTAATCGATAAGCAGGAAATAGAGCAGGAAATTCTCGCCTTTCTTTAGCTATACCAGGGTAGCTAAGGGCTGCAAGATTGTGCCGTCGCTTACAATCACCTGCACTGCCTGCCCAGAACTCACGCCTGCAATATTTAGACTTAGTGAAGTAGAAATACGCTCCGATCCTGATGGCAGTGACCAGACCTGTGCCTGGCAGGGCCTCATAGCTTGCGTGCCATGACAGTTTTAATATATCCTTATAAAAATAATGTATATCACTTGTGCAATTGTACATTTTGTATGAAAATATACGAAAGATGTGAAAAAGTTTGAGCGGAGTGTAACAAGCAAGACACTAGATTAGTTAACATAGAAAAAATTATTCTGAATAACACCTTTGATGGGTGGAAATAAGAATTTGAAGGCTAATCAAGCCGACATTATTAATATTTCAGATAATTAAGGAGGAGGGTCAGGTAATGCTGCGATGGCTGATGATGATTATCACAGTCGCCACACCATACATGCTTGGTGCCGAGGAAGCTGATCAATTCCAGGCTGAAACCCAGCTTTACCCTGAAGCCCCCGAATTCACAGTTGCGCCGCGCAACTATAAAAAAAAGTTCCGTCATGATTGTACGCGCTGCCATGAGGCAGAAGATGCAGACCCTGAACCCCGCCGACTTAAAACGCGACATATACGCGAAATTGATCATGGAGGAAACAGGTTCTGGTGCCTGACATGCCATGATGGCGAAAACATGGATTTTCTGCGTACATCGCGCAATGAAAAGATCAAGTTTGACCAATCTTACCTGATTTGCGGCTCATGCCATGCCAATCGTCAAAAAGACTGGTACTTTGGTGCTCATGGAAAGCGCGTAAGCGGCTGGCAGGGTGATCGGGTTATTCTTCCCTGTACCCAGTGCCACAATCCGCATTCGCCAGCGACAGAGGCGCGCAAACCAAAGCCAGTCCCACCGGTTCGCATAGGACTAGAAAGGCAACAGACCCATATCCCGGCGATAACCCAGTCATGGAAACCTTAAGCGATGAACAGGGGAAGGCCTGATGGCTAGCAGCAAACGAAATAAAGAGGTCAAACCTGAAGCGGTTAATCAATACCGGCGCGGATTCCTGACGCGCCTTGGCTTGACGACAGCGACCGCTGTTACTTCTGTCTCAGCGCATGGTGCATGGTCTGGCAAGACGATGGAAGATGGGTTTGCTGATTTTTTCCAGCAGCATTATCAGCGCATGACTGCAGAAGAACTACAGGAAACGCTGAGAAGAATAGAACGCAAGGCGAAGCAGCAACATGGAGTGCGTATAAGCTGCGTCGATACGCCTCCTCTGGATGGCGTTGTGTTTGGATACGCCATCAATGTCTCGAAGTGTAAAGGTTATCGTGATTGCGTCGAAGCCTGCCTTGAAGAAAACAACCTGGCACCCGATATTCGCTACATCTCGGTGCTTGAACTTGATGAAGGCAGCATGAACCTGGAGTTAGCTGACCGCTACTATGAACATGAAGAGGTACCAGTAGAGGGCAAGTTCTACATGCCGGTCCAGTGCATGCAGTGTGATAATCCTCCTTGCGTAAAGGCGTGCCCAGTAAATGCTACCTGGAAGGAATCTGATGGTATTGTCGTGATTGACTACGACTGGTGTATCGGCTGCCGTTACTGCATGGCGGCATGCCCTTATTCAGCACGTTTTTTCAACTGGACACAGCCTGAACTTCCGGCTGAAAGAATTAATACGAACACAAATTATCTTGGCAATCGACCGCGGCCTGCCGGTGTAGTGGAAAAATGCCACTTCTGCACCCAGCGCACTCGCATGGGGCGGCAGCCTGCCTGCCAGGAAGCCTGTCCTACGGGAGCTCGAATATTCGGGAATTTACTCGACCCGAAAAGTGAGATTCGCTATGTACTGGAAAACAAGGGGGTGTTCCGGTTGAAGGAGGATTTGGGTACAGAACCCAAATTCTGGTACTTCAGTGATCGTTGAGGAATAGTCTATGGCCTTGTTAAATTTTCTTAGAGACGTCATCAGGGAGCTATTCCGTGGTCCACTGGTTTACTGGGTGTGGATTTTATTCCTCTGGGTGATCATTGCTGTGGGGGGCTGGAGTTACATCGGCCAGCTCAATGAAGGCCTCATTGTCACAAATATGAGCAACCAGGTCTCCTGGGGTTTCTATATTTCGAATTTCACTTTCCTGGTGGGGGTAGCCGCCGCCGCGGTGATGCTGGTAATCCCGGCATATATCTTTGACCGCAAGGACATCAGGGACGTCGTTTTGCTGGGCGACACGATGGCTGTGACGGCTGTTATCATGGCGATGCTGTTTGTCACTGTGGACATTGGCCGACCTGACAGGATCTGGCATATGATCCCTGTGATCGGCAGCTTTAATTTCCCCTCATCCCTGCTGGCGTGGGATGTTGTGGTGCTGATCGGCTACCTGCTGCTGAATATCGGCATCTCATTTTTTCTCCTCTTCAATCATTACACGGGGAGCGAAACGAAGTTGAAGACGTATTTGCCTTTCATCGTGTTAGCCATCTTCTGGGCCATTTCTATTCACACAGTCACGGCCTTTCTCTATTCTGCAAATACAGGACGTCCTTTCTGGCACAATGCTTTGCTGGCACCCCGTTTTATCTCTTCAGCGTTCTCTTCAGGTCCCGCATTTGCCATTATAATACTGCAGTTTGTGCGCTCGGTTGCCAACTACCCGGTGCGGCAGAGTGCAATCGACACTCTGGCTATAACGATGACGGTGGCGTTACAGATCACGCTGTTTTTTGTTGTTGCGGAACTGTTTACAGATTTTTATTTTGAAGGCGCCCATGCGGCATCCGCCCACTACCTGTTTTTTGGTCTGCATGGCGCGTCAAAGTTAACCCCGTGGATATGGAGTGCACTAATACTACTGCTCATTGCCGTGACCATCCTTACCATCCATTCGCTTAGGCATAACATGGTACTGCTTAATATCGCATGCATCCTGACCATAATAGGGATCTGGATCGAGAAAGGCATGGGGCTGGTCATCCCTGGCTATATTCCCACACCGCTTGGAGAAATATTCGAATACCTTCCAAGCATGACAGAGATTGAGGTCAGTCTCGGTATATGGGCCATTGGCCTGCTCATTTTCACGCTGCTCGCCAAGGCGGGGATGGCAATTGAGAGAGGGAAGTTGCGTTTACATGATGACAGTGAGATTAGTGAGCGAGTATAAAAGCAGCACTGAATAGTAAGAAATCCTTAGCTCACCAGTACCGCCAGTCTACTCCGGATCAACACTGCAGCTGCCGGTGGTGCAATTTGATTACGATGACTTTATACCCTTCGCAACGCTCAGGTCTGTCCCGCTTATGTTGGCCCGGCGAAGATCTGCATCTTGCATATCGGCCTTTTTGACAATTGCCTTATTCATGCGTGACTTGCGCAGGTCAGCACCACGTAGGTTAGCGCCACTTAAGTTTGCCTTGCGTAAATCGGCAGCCTGTAAGCTTGCCTTGCGAAGATCTGCATTTGTGAGATCCGCCTTGCGCAGTTTTGCTTTGCGCAAGTCAGCCTTACGCAGGTTCGCTTTGATCAACTGGGCTCCGCATAAATCTGCTTTTACCAGGTCTGCTCCAACAAGGTGCGCACTGTTGAGGTCTGCATCGCTCAAATCCACTTGATCAAGATAAGCACCACTCAGGTTCGCCTTTGTAAGATTCGCTGTTTCCATCACCGATTTACGGAAATCTGTAGAGCGGAGATCTGCTTTTAACAGGATGGCATCGGTAAGATCGGCGCGCCTCACATCAGCCTCACGAAGATCGGCACCGCTAAGGTTGGCGTTGCGAAGATTCGCTTCGCTGAGGTTGGTAAGTTTCAGGCTGGCCTGGCGTAGATCCGCATTGTGTAGATCCATACCACTAAGGTCGAGTTTATCGAGTTCTGCACCACGAAGCAGCGGGATGGTATTCGGGTTGTTTTCGCGCCATTTGTGCCATACGCCATTACCCTGTTCAAGAACCGCAATGTGTTCCTGATTGGCGATCTCAGCATCTTCTTCAGAGGGGTCAGACTGTTCGATTACCATCTCTTGCTCTCGTCTATAGTTGATGAATCCTTAGTATTCACAGGTATATATACAACAATCACGTTTGTCTAGCCAGTTGAGAACACATATTCTGAAATTATTGGCTCGCTGGATTGCTCTCTTCAGCACCTGCAATGAGTTAGTTTATGGCTCCTGAGTGAGTCCTTTCAATTACCAGATATAGCACGCCAGCCTGTGGAATAGTGTAATTATAGCGCCCGCATATGGACTAGTGTGTATTCGCAGGTCGTGCGCTAACAATCCTCATGTCAGCAATGTCGAGATCGATCATTTTTCTGGATTTTAGTGAGTGGCTGACGGCACTGATTGCCGTCAGCAGGAGAGTAAATTACGGGCGTTTGGCCTGTGATACTTCTTCGACGCCACGCTAGATATCGCAGCGCCGAAGTCGTTCTTAATTGATATCAGCGTCCTTGATGATACCTTCAAGTTCTACCAGGCTGGCTGGGTCATCAATGGTAGATGGAACACTGTATTCCTCGCCTGCGGCGATCTGCCGCAACACTCGGCGGAGGATCTTTCCTGAACGTGTTTTCGGCAGGCGAGTGACGATAAGCGTCCGGTTGTAACAGGCTATAGGGCCGATTTTTTTGCGTACCATCTGCTTGAGCTCCTGGTTGAGCTGCTCCTCGTCAATATCGATGCCATCTTTGATCAATACCATGCCCAGGGGTACTTCACCCTTGAGTGCGTCATTGATGCCAAACACGGTACATTCGGCCACAGCAGGGTGGTCGGCGACGACTTCTTCCATCTCACCGGTGGACAGTCGGTGTCCAGCGACATTGATCACATCATCAATGCGTCCCATGACAAAGACATAGCCATCATCATCTATGTAACCACCGTCACCGGAAACATAGTAGCCCGGGAAACGATCGAGGTAATCTTCGACAAAGCGTTCATGGTCGCCCCAGATAGTCGGCAGGCAGGAGGGCGGCAACGGCAGTTTGACGGCAATATAACCCTGCTGGTTTGCGCTCATTTCGGTTCCGTAATCGTCCAGTATTTTCACGTTGTAACCTGGAGCTGGAACTGTAGAGGAACCGGGTTTAACCGGCATTGATTGAATACCCAGCAGGTTACCGACTATCGCCCAGCCGGTTTCCGTTTGCCACCAATGGTCGACAACGGGTTTGCCGGTCTTCTCCGTGGTCCATTCATAGGTTGGTGGATCAAGACGTTCACCGGCCATAAATATTGTCTTCAGGGCGCTAAGATCGTAGTCTTTGATCATGTTACCGTCCGGGTCAGACTTTTTGATTGCACGGAATGCCGTCGGTGCGGCAAAAATCGCACTGGCAGAGTACTCCGAGGCAACACGCCAGAAAGCACCTGCATCAGGTGTCATAATGGGCTTGCCTTCGTAGAAGATGGTTGTGCAGCCACGCAGCAGCGGGGCATATACAATATAGGAATGACCCACCACCCAGCCGACATCTGAAGCGGCCCAGAAGACTTCTCCAGGCTCAATATCGTACACCGCATGCATGCTGTAGTGCATTGCTACTGCATGTCCGCCGTTATCACGCACCACACCTTTCGGTTTGCCTGTAGTGCCTGACGTATAGAGGATATACAACGGGTCAGTAGCCATTACTGGCGTACAGTCAACTGCTTCAGCGGAAGCCATAGCTTGATGCCAGTCGAGGTCACGACCTGCCTGCATGGTGGCAGCTGCCTCTGGTCGTTGCAGGATGATACAGCAGCGGGTAGTGTGGCTTGCGATTTCAATGGCCTCGTCGAGCAAAGGTTTATACTCGATAGTCTTACTGACTTCGATGCCGCAGGAAGCGCTGATGATAAGGGCAGGCTCTGCATCATCGATGCGGACAGCCAGCTCATTTGCGGCAAAACCACCAAAAACTACGGAGTGAATGGCGCCCAACCTGGCACAGGCCAGCATGGCAATGGCTGCTTCGGGTATCATTGGCATATAGATGATGACGCGATCACCCTTACTGACACCCTGGCTCGCAAGCATGCCGGCTGCTGTTGCCACTTCATCACGCAGCTCACGGTAACTGTATTGTCTTTTCTGTCCGCTAACAGGTGAGTCATAGATCAGGGCGGGCTGATCAGCCCTGCCATTTTCTACATGGTGATCTAAAGCCATATAGGCCGTGTTCATTTCTCCATCAGCAAACCAGCGGTCAATACCGTTGTCATCTTTGCTCAGGATAGTTTGCGGGAACTTGTACCAGGGCATTGCCTGTGCCTTGTCACGCCAGAAATCCTCCGGTTGTTCGATTGATTGTTGATAGATTTCTTGATAATTCATGACTTCCTCCTTGTGCCCTTGGCGAGGCGTTATTTATGCCTGCATATCGACGACGACTCGTCCTCGAATAGAGCCGGCGAGCAGCTCCTCACAGGTAGCTTGAACTTCATTTAGTGTGATCTCACGATCTGTCAGCAGGGTATAGTATTCCGCCGGAATATTTTCGGCGATCAACTGCCATGCCTGCTTGCGCAAATCATGCGGTACACTGACTGAATTAATTCCGCGCAGGGTCACGCCGCGCAGGATGAACGGGAAAACCGTCGTGTTCAATTGAATGCCGCTGGCATTACCACAGGCGGCAACGATACCCTCAGCCTGTGTTTGTGCGATGACAGTCGCCAGCGTGTCACCACCGACTGTGTCGACAACCGCGGCCCAGGTTTCTTTTTCCAGTGGCTTGCTTTCTCGTGACAGTTCATCCCTATGCAGGATCTCTGTGGCACCGATTTGACGCAGGTAATCATTCAGCGAATCGCGACCGCTGACCGCATGCACCTGGTAGCCCAGTTGTGCCAGCAGCATCACGGAAACACCACCGACGCCACCGCCGGCACCGGTTACCAGCACCGGTCCATGCTCTTTTTTGATGCCATGATCTATGATTGCCCTGACACAAAGGGCGGCAGTAAAACCTCCGGTTCCCATGACCATGGCTGAGCGCATATCCAGACCTTCCGGCAATGCTAGAGGCCATGAGGAATCGAGACGGGCATATTGTCCCAGGCCGCCCCAGTATTCTTCTCCCATTCCCCAGCCGGTAGAGATCACTTTGTCGCCAGCATTGAACGAGCTGTCGCCTGCATCAACGACTTCTCCGGCCAGGTCGATGCCGGGTATAATAGGGAATTTACGTATCACCCTGCCTTTGCCGGTAACGGCCAGAGCATCTTTATAATTCAGCGTCGAATAGTGAACGCGAACCAGCATTTGCCTGTCTGGCAAATCCTCAACTGACAGTTCACGAACCTCTGCCAGGGTCTGCCTGTCTTCCTGTTCTAATACCAGTGCCTGGAAATTGATGCTCATTTTATTCTCCTGTTGCAATAATTCAGTTAATCACCAGCATATCCATAAACTCGTTAACCGGTGTCGCTTCCAGCCGTTGCTGGTCCAGGCAAAGATCCATTATCTGCTGGCAGCGCCATTTCGGGAAGCGGGTCTGCAGGCTGCTGTAAAATTTGCGTTCGAGTACCGGAATACCTTCCTCACGGCGGCGGCGGTGACCGATAGGGTACTCGACTTCAATTTTTTCGGTGCTGCTGCCATCCTTGAAAAATACCTGTATGGCATTGGCGATAGAACGTTTATCGGGATCATGGTAATCGCGCGAATAGCGTTCATCTTCGATGACTTCCATTTTCTCACGCAGTTCATCAATCAGAGGGTTAGCGGCATGGAAGTCATTCTCGTAATTTTCGGCAACCAGATCACCAAATATCAGCGGTACTGCAGTCATGTATTGCAGGCAGTGGTCACGGTCGGCAGGGTTGGATAAAGGGCCAACCTTGGAAATAATGCGAATCGCAGATTCGTGCGTGGTGAGGACTATTTTATCTATTTCCTGCAGGCGATCTTTTACCAGCGGGTGCAGAGTCGCTGCTGCTTCACAGGCAGTCTGCGAATGAAATTCTGCCGGGTAAGAAATTTTAAATAATATTTGTTCCATCACGTATGAGCCGTATTCACGCTGAAAACTGAATTCATTCCCTTTGAACAATACATCATAGAAACCCCAGATGGGAGCAGTCAGTGCACCGGGAATTCCCATTTCACCCTTCATCGTCATCATAGCCAGGCGTACAGCACGGGATGTCGCATCACCGGCCGCCCAGGACTTGCGTGACCCTGCATTGGGGGCGTGACGATAGGTGCGCAGCGACTGGCCATCGACCCAGGCCTGGGATACAGCATCGGTAATTTGATCCTCGTTGCCACCAAGCAGCCTGGTGACAACCGCTGCGGAGGCGACCTTGACCAATAGTACGTGATCCAGCCCAACGCGGTTATAAGAATTATCAAGGGCCAGTACGCCCTGGATTTCATGTGCCTTGATCATCGCTGTAAGCACGTCGCGCATGGTCAACGGTGTCTTGCCATTGCCTGCGTTGATGCGGCTCAAATAATCAGCCACGGCGAGAATGCCGCCAAGATTGTCCGAAGGATGACCCCACTCTGCTGCCAGCCAGGTGTCATTGAAATCAAGCCAGCGGATAAGGGCACCGATATCCCAGGCAGCCTTTACCGGGTC
Source organism: Gammaproteobacteria bacterium (assembly GCA_033791885.1). Taxonomy (GTDB): domain Bacteria; phylum Pseudomonadota; class Gammaproteobacteria; order BMS3Bbin11; family BMS3Bbin11; genus BMS3Bbin11. Next base: position 9,157 of record JASJFV010000178.1, read on the forward strand.
CAGTTCGTGTGAGGTGCCAGGTACACGTGCACCGTATTGAACAGTGGTACCCGGAACCAGTGGGCCCAGGTGTTTAGTAGCTTCAGGGAAGCGCAATGCCAGCAAACCACAGCCAAGCGTGTCCATAAGACAATTTCTGGCAGTATCGTAGGCTTCATCCGAATCGATCTCCATGTTGGCAACATATTCAGCAATGTCTACCAGCACCTGGTCTGGCGCCGGACGAATATTTATTTCTACGTTAGAACTCATGTTAAGTGTATTCCTGTTTAAATATTATTGATTGTGACTACG
>JASJFV010000179.1:0-3616 GCA_033791885.1 Gammaproteobacteria bacterium
TATTAGGCATTATTGGCTGCCTTGCTGAAAGGCGGGGTTTATCCCGATGATGAGTTCAGGAGAACCAGCATCATAAAGAAATGATCTTCATGCAGTATTGAAATGCCTGGTAACGGAGTATAAATAGGCATGCGCTTTAGCTTTACACGCAACCCCCGCAAGATTTACCAGCTCGTAGTGATCATCTGGTTGATCCTGTTTGCAGCTGTGATATTGATGATTATAGCGTTTGATGTCCAGCGGGCAGCAGCGATTTTTAATGATCATGCGAATGCACACTTTCAGCAGGCCAATGACCGGGTTAATATCAATGAGTCGGTACTGGAAGGCTTTGCAGCCATGATGAGTGCCGCAAACGACCTGGACAGGACCCGTATTCGTCTTTATGCACAGCAGATGCTCAAGCAGTACCCGTATATCTTCAAGTTCGAGATTTTGGAAAAAGTAGCCGACGATAAACTGGAATCATTCACACGCTACTATCGCCGAATTTTTTATCCGGATTTCGAGGTCAAGGCATTCAGCTACGAGTCGGATCGCCAGTGGCAGCCAGTCAAGAAGGTGCCTTTCCACCTGCCGATTGTTTTTATGGAGCCATCTACACCGGAATCCAGTGAGGTGCTGGGACTGGATGTCGGCTCAAACGAGTTGCTTATGCATTCATTACAGAAGTCGGAGCAGGAGGGACGAGCGGTATCAACGGCTCCTTTCACCCTGGTTCAGGGGCACCTGGCTTACCTGCTCCAAAGGCCTGTTCCTGAACCCGCAAATGGGGGGGTATCTTCCTTTAGTAGAAGTGGTGCACAAAGTGGATTTGCACAACTGGTTATACGGGCAGACACCTTGCTGGAAGAAAGTGATGATATTGTACCGGGTACTCGTGGATTGTTATATAACTCGTTATTCGACCCAACGGACCCCCGGGGGCATCTGTCTGTACACGAGGAAGTCGAGGATGGCTGGCTGGTGTCAGTCTTGTTTCCCCGGCTTCGTATGACCCGATCACTGGATAGCGAAAGCCAGCCCTTTGTTCTGCTTACTGAGCAGCAACTGGGCTGGAGTATTATCAGCTGGGGAAAACTGGGATTGGCGTTGTTGATCGCCATTATCACGTTTATGGTTATGGTGATCTATGCGCGACTCTATTTTCGAAACGAAATGGAGCGTACAGAGATGACGATCAGGCTTTTCCACCTGGCCAATCACGATGCACTTACCGGGCTGGCTAATCGTAACCTTCTTTATGACCGTCTGAGTCATGCCATTAAGCAAACTGCCCGACAGAAAGGGCAGCTGTCGATCCTGTTTTTGGATTTGGTGGATTTCAAGGATGTAAACGATAACTATGGGCATGATACCGGTGATGGCGTACTGAAGCGTGTTGCTGAACGCTTACGAGCCTGCGTGAGGGAAGGGGATACCATCGTTCGACTGGGTGGCGATGAATTTGTCCTGGTGTTGGAAAACATCACAAGCCAGGAGGATGTTGAACATGTCGTAGAAAAAATAAAAATGGACTTCGAGCCGCCATTTAATGTGGGTTCTCATGCGATAAAACTGGGGATCAGCATCGGGACAGCTATCTACCCAAGGGATGGTACGGATATGGACGCACTGATCAGTTATGCAGACTCCAGCATGTACAGGGATAAGCGTGCCAGTGCATAGTCGAGGTTAAGGGTTCCGGTCCGCAGCTGTATTGTCAGGATGATACCTGGACAAGCTGCGGCCAGAATCGAGAACGTAGTATGGGTACCCTATCGTCTGAATCAGGTAAATGCCGTGATAATATCCTTGATGCCTGCAAGGAGCTTAAGGAAGGGAAACGGGACTGGAAAAAGAAGGACAAAGATTAATCCTCTCTCGTTACATTTTTAATCAGAGCTTCGTTACTTTAACTGCTCGTAAAAAAGGAGAAATTAACATGCCTACATGGTCATTGTTTGTTTGGTTGGCGATTGGTGCCATAGCCGGATTGATCGCAAGAGGTTTCATTGGCGGTATACCGCCATTTGGCAAGATCGGCGATATGATTCTCGGTATTGCCGGCGGAGTGGTTGGCGGTTACATACTGGCGCTGCTCGGGTTTGGGGCCAGCGGTACCGTTGGTGGTCTGATCATTACCTGTATCGCTGCATTGGCCGGCGCCTTACTCCTCGTCTGGTTGTCGAAACTGATTAAGGTAAAGAACTGATACATTAGAGGTGAAATATGGCACAAGAAGAAGACAAAGGCTTTTTTGACAAGCTTGGAGAAATCCTGAACGCACCCCTGCCGGGCACCCGGGGGCAAACACCGCAAACACAGGCGCCCGCCGCTGATGATGGCGGCTCAATGCTGGAGCGCATCAAGGACATCCTGAACGCGCCGCTGCCGGGAACCCCGCAGCTGGAACCAGGAAATGAGGCGCCGGCTGCACCAGCGGGACAACCGGGCCAGGCTGGTGCGGCGGCTCACCAGGTGCACGAGAAGACACCTGAATTCGATGAGGACGAACTCGATGAGGCCTGGTGGAAACAGGACTGGACAGCATTCCGTGCCCATCAGGAGCAGGAGCGCAACGGACTGGGTCTCAAGCAGGGCAGCGATCTGGATAAATTCAAGGCCTATCAACAGCAGGAAAAACAGCGCTTCGATGGACACCAGCAGCAGGAGTTTGCAGCCTTCACGCAGCAGCAACAGTGGCGACTGAGTGCCTGGAAACAGGCAGTGGCGAACAGTCCCCCGGGGCAGAAGCCACCACCACCGCCCTGGGATATAGCCGCTCGTTCAACAATACCGCCGCAGGGACATCCAATGCCGGGCCCGATGGGTGGCCCGCCGCCATGGATGCGTCCACCTGGCGGGGGGCGCCGGCGCTCGTAGCCCGTTGAACGTCAAAAAAGGGGTCGGCTACACTTTCTGAGCAAACACAGCGGCATTTACCTGTTTGCTGAATAAAGTGTCCGACCCCTTTTCGCTATGAGATTCACTCGAAAAGAAGTTGATAGCCATGTCGTATGATGAAAGGTTTACCGATCCCGACGATGTGCAGAAGGGTGTTGATCTCGAAGGTGAACAGAAGACCAAGACCAGGACTGCGCTGCAGTACTTTTCCAGACATCTCGGGCAGGATTGAGAAAGCATTGTCCATAATGCCACAGCCAGATGCGAAAATACTGGACAGGAGAGATCTGCCGGAATATGTCACAGCAATCGTGGTCATCATTATTTTGCTCGGTTTATATGCCTTCATCAAATTGACAGGGGAGGTGGTGGATGGCGACACAGCGAGTTTTGATCAGCAATTGCTGTTGATGTTGCGCAATCCGACGGATCTTGCCGACCCTGTTGGTCCGGAGTGGCTTGAAGTTATTGTTCGTGATTTGGCGGCATTGGGGGAGCAGTAACCCTGGGTATGCTGATCATCGCTGTATGTGGCTATTTCTGGTTGCGGTACAGGCCCCGCATGGCACTCTTTGTGTTGCGTGCAATGGCGGTGGGTTACTCTTCAATAATCTGCTCAAGGAGTTTTTTGAACGCCCCCGGCCCGGGCTTGTCCCGTATGCAACCGCAGCAGCAATGAGCAGTTTTCCCAGTGGCCATGCAATGATGTCTACAGTTTGGGGTGAGCCGG
>JASJFV010000180.1:0-12622 GCA_033791885.1 Gammaproteobacteria bacterium
CAGGCAGGAGTAAAACCAGCAGTGCAAGAAATCTTAAGGTAAAGAGTTGCCTGGCCAGGTGTATAGAAACTGAGTTCATCATCATAATGCTTCTTCTTTTATGAATAGGTATTATCATTGAAAAGCGGGTACATGTATGGTGAGAGAGTTTTGAAGTAATAAAAGTTCAATTGAATAGCCTGGTCCTGCTGTGCTTTGAATAAAGTTAAGACTTTTAGCTTTCGCTATATCACGTCATGCCGGATAAAGTTCGAAGCGAAAAACGGATTCTATATAGTCCTTGCCTGCCATCATTGGAGAGAGAGGAGATATGTGAAGTTTTTTTGCAATTAAGTCTATCAACTTCTTTGCAGCGGCACAGAAAGAGAGGGGGGATACAGGTAATAACTATGTTCTTGTCTTTAAAACTTTGGCTGGTACACCGCCACAAATAGTATTTTTAGCGACTGACTTGTTGATGACTGCCCCGGCAGCGCCTATGCTGCCGCTTCCCATAGTGACGCCACCCAGTACCGTTACCTTTGCACCTAACCAGATATTATCCTCCAGGGTAATACCACCGTCAGGATTAATTCCCTGCTCACGTATTGGCACATCAAGCTGATCATAATGGTAATTGCCACCGGCCGATATGTAGCTTTGCGGGCCAATAATGACATCGTCTCCAAGGCTGACAGGGCAGTGGTTGGTCGCGTGAATGATAGTCTGTGCGCTGAGACCGGTGTTTTTTCCAATTTTTATGCATCCATTCTTGCATGAAATCATTACATTAGTTGAAAGCATGACATCATCGCCTATTGTAATGACCTGGTTTTCGTCATCATGTCGCGCATCGAGTACACAAAATTCACTGATGATAACGTTATTACCCAGGTGAATGTTTTTTGGCTGGCGCAAGACGATATTGTCTGCAAACATCACACCTTTACCGCAGGAACCGAACAACCGCGGCCAGAAGAACTTTCTTAACACTATGCCCAGTGCACCGGGAAATTTCCCCAGAATGTTGCAGAACTCAAAGTAGATTAAAAATAACCAGGAATCATCGCCAACAATGACATGCTGATATTTCGAAAGCGCAGAACCTTTCTCTGAAATTACTTTATGTGTTTTATTGATTCTAGTACTCATGCCAGCTGATCAGAAAACTCTATCATCGATTCAACAGTTTCACCTTCAAAATACATCCGGTACCAGTACTCAAGATTTAACAGCACCCAGATACGGTAGTTGTGATCTACCTTGCCTGATATATGCTCATCGAGCAATGTGTCAATGTAGCTTTTTTCGAACAGGCCAAGTTCAACGAAACGGCTCTGGTCGAATAATCGACGCAGAAAATCTTTCAAGTCAGTGCGAAACCAGATGCCCAGTGGGAAACGAAAGCCCTGTTTTTTCATGGTAATCAGTTCCTTTGGCATATAGCGGGAGGCGACCTCGCGCAGTATATATTTTAAGTGATTACCTTTCAGGGCACGGCTGTTTAATTTCATATTTACCGGGATGGATGCAGCAAATTCGACGACCTTGTAATCGATCAGGGGTGCACGGCTTTCCAGCGAATGGGCCATGGTCATGCGATCGCCGATAGTAAGTAAATGATCCGGTATACGAGTCATCAGGTCAGTGTAGAGCATTTTGTCGACCACATGATCGGCATTGTCGGCATTAAAATATTTTAGAATCTTTTCGCCTGATGAAGGGTCACCAAGACTCTGGATGGCCGATGGCGAAAACAGTTTGCGTTTCGATTCATGAGTGAAACGCAGTACTCCCAGGCTCTGCGCATAGCGCTCGCCACCCGAGAATAGTGACATTTCATTGACCCAGGCGGCTTTCTGAGCAAGGCTTTTATAACCAAAGGATTCTGGAATGCGGTCTGAGATCTTTTTTACGATGTTCTGACGGAACCATTGTGGCAGCAGGCAGTAATAATCTACCAGTCGCTGTCCTGCATAGCGGTCATAACCGGCGAAGTTTTCATCACCACCGTCACCACCAAGCACAACCTTGACGTGTTTGGCCGCCAGTTCCGAAACCAGGTAGACGCCGAAGCCAAACGGATCGGCAGGCTCGTCCATGTGATAGATCATCGATGGGATAGTATGAATGAGGTCGGGCTCGATGACCTTTTCATGTGCCTCCATGCCATATTTTTCCGACACCATCCTGGCATAGGGCAGTTCATTGAACTCTTTTTCTTTCGTTCCAATAGAGAAATGGGGCAGGTTTTTCTCACCCAGTACGGCCATCATAGAGGCTACGGTGCCGGAATCAATGCCGCCGCTTAGAAATGCACCGACACGAACATCGCTTAACAGGTGTCCTTTTACCGTATCCAGCAGCAACTCATCAAGCTGGTCGGTGATAACGGACTTGCTCGACGTCAATTTTTCCCTGAAATCAACATCCCAGTATTTATGCATGGAGATCTGATTGTCTTCCAGTACCAGGTAATGGGCCGCCGGCAGTTTCTTGATACCTTTGAACAGCGAATGCTGATCAGGCATAAAACGCAGCGACATGTAATGCCAACGTCCTTCGAGATCAATTTCCGCTTCGGTGACCCCGGATGCCAGGACGCTTTTAACTTCGGATCCAAAGGCAAAATCACCGTTTTTCTGGCAGAAAAATAATGGTTTCTGGCCAAGGTGGTCACGCGCCATCAATAACCGTCTTTTACGGCTGTCCCAGAGGGCGAAGGCAAACATACCGCGTAAATGCTTTACACAGTTATCACCGTATTCTTCATACAGGTGCAGGATAACCTCTACATCGGTTGCTGTTTTGAAACGGTGCCCTTTGGCGAGCAGTGATTCTCTCAGTTCCGGACTATTGTAGATCTCGCCGTTACAGACCAGTTGCAGGCTGTCGTCTTCATTAGAAATCGGCTGGCGTCCGTGATTGAGATCGATGATAGAGAGGCGGCGTTGACCGAGGGCAATATCATCATCAACATAATAGCCGGAGTCATCCGGTCCCCGGTGGATCATGATATCGGTCATTTTTTTTATCGCATCGGCCCGCCTGGAGCCCATGATGCCGGCAATACCGCACATATCAGATCAGACCTTTATCCTTGTACCAGTCTATCGTTATCCTGATGCCGTCCTGGTCACTGACTTTTGGATGATAATTAAGCAGCTCATTCGCTTTACTGATATCGAAGGCGCGATTATGGGTGAAGAAGCCGACACGACGGCGAAAGATCGGTGGTTTGATGCCAAAAGGCTGGCAGATAGTTTCACATACCAGGCCGGCAAACCAGACCGGGGCAACGGGAATCTTTATCTTAGACAGTTTTACACCGGCTGCGTCGGCGATATAAGCTGATAGTTGGTTAAGGGTGATAGGGTGACTGGAGGCAATATTGAATGCCTCCAGGTGTATGGCTTCACGCGGTCTGACACCGTTCAGAATCAACGAGTCCACCTGGTCATCTATATAACCAAGATGTGCCAGCACTTCACCGGAGCCTATCATCATAAATTTTCCGGAGTTGATAGCCTTGAAGATCTTCATCATGCGGATATCTCCCGGCCCATATACCATGGCGGGCCGGTTGACGGTAACGATCATACCGTCATCACCCAGTGTGCGGGCGTAATCAAGAACGGCCAGTTCACCTTCGAGTTTCGTGCGGTGATATTCATCCATCGGATTAAAGGGCGTTTTTTCAGTACACGGAATTTCCTTTACGTGGCCATGAACACCGACGGTACTACAGTGCACAAAACGTTCTACACCGGCTTTTTCGGCTGTCTTAAGCAGTTTCAGTGTGCCATCAACATTAACCTTGTGATACATGGCTTCGGTATTTTCAACTTCCTGGAACAATGCTGCTATGTTGAAGACGATATCAATGCCTTTAAGCAGGTCATCCCAGGGCTCGTCACTGGCTAGGTCCAGAACTTCTACCTTATAGCCCTGTTCTCGCAGGGTAACTGCTTCTTCCTGATACAAAACCGTGCCCACGACGTCGAGTTTGTATTCGACCAGCCGTTTGAAAAGAGCGCCGCCGATAAATCCCGCTGCACCGGTCACGAGTAGTTTTTTACCTGCCAGATCCTGGTATTCATCGGGAAGTGTCAGTGCCTGTTTTTCTTCAAGCAAACTAAGGTTAATCATTGGTTACCCTGTGTATGGTTTTCGTTAAAAATATCAAAGTTCAGCCTGTCTTTTTCCCTTCGATCAAAACAATGCTGGTAAATAATTTGTTTTTCCATAAATATTTTTTAATAGAGCGCGCTATTCTGACACTATTAAAACCGGCGTTTTCGAAGAAACTGACCAGCTCTGTGTTTTTATAGAATATCACCTGGTCCTTGATAACAGTGCTATGCAGAATACCCCAGAGAAATGTCATCAACGACCTGGCTTTGTTCCGTTCCAGGACATAGAGTGTTCCACCATCCTGCATCAGATTGTATAGCTTGTTGGTGGCGTCCTGTGGCGAAGTAAAATAGTGAAAGGCATTGGCACAGAAGATTATTCTGAAATTATAACCCGAGAAACAAGCAAGGCTCATGGTTTCCCAGTCGGCATGGATAAACTTGAGGTTTGCAAGACCGGCCTCGTCAGCCTTTCTACTGGCTTCTTCTATCATTGAAGATGACAGATCAATGCCTACGGCCCTGACCTTCGGTCTGTCTTTTAGGTATTCACGCAGAAGGTGGCCTGTGCCACAGCCGATATCCAGAATGTCTCCTTCATCAATGTCGAGGCAATGCCGGAGTATTTCATCGGCATGTGCCTGGTACCAGCTGGCCAGGCGGTTATTTTCATATTCGGCAGCTAGTGCATCAAACTCCTTTTCGACGACATTCATGTAAGAAATATCGGTTTCAATACTATGCTGAAGGACTGAGGTAGAGGTGCAGTAATGCACACAGATGCGCTTCTGTGGAAGATAACACCCAGTCATTAAGCAATATTATATTTTCATTCATGAAATCCTCACGCGCCATTACGAAAGATATCCAATTGATTAAGCAACCATAAAGGTGAAGTATCAAATCTTTTCAACAGGGTTTCCTCTGAAACGCGATTACCGGTGTATTCCCGTGGAATAACCTGAATTGTGCTTTCACAGTTAATAAAGCTGGCTCCGATGATGCAAATATCCGTCTCGATTTTTTGACCCGGCTGGAGGTCCTGGCGTCAATAAACATAACAGCGGTGGTGTCTTTTCCTGACGATCAATATGTCTGAGTTACAGCCATTAAATATCAGGCAGAGATTGTACCGTTTTCATGCCAGATTCGCACATAAATAAAATCTTTAGATGGGCTTTCAAATGACGAATGAAAGTTTCAAGTGTCAAGTTTCAAGTGTTAATATTTCAGCTGCAATATTTATCTCTATGAGCCTCAGTATCCTCTGTGGCAAATGTATTTTCTTTTGATCTCTTATCTTGATACTTGACACTTGAAACTTGACTCTATTTTTCGATCCGAACTGCACCAAAAACTGGCGCATGGCGCGACAGTCGTCACAGGGAACGCACGCCTGGCGGCAGCACTGCAGCAGGAGTATCAGCAACTGGCCATTAATAATGGTCAACAGGTATGGGAAACACCTGATATTCAACCCTGGCAAAGTTGGCTTAGACGACTATGGGAAGATGCCGTTTTCGATGGCCTGATCGAATCACCGGCTTTGTTGCTGACCGATGTGCAGGAGCTGTATGTCTGGGAGTCAATTATTGGGTCGAGTAACAGTACTATATTGCGCAAGGAAGCAACTGCAAAAAATGCCAGTGAGGCATGGCGGCAGTTAATAAACTGGCAGATTACTGTAAAGGAGCCGGGTTTCGAGGTTAATGAGGACACGCAGGCTTTCCAGGCATGGGTGGAGGAGTTTGAACTGCGTTGCCAGCAACACGGGTGGTTAGCTGCATGTCGCATGCTTGAGCAGTTGATTGAGTGTTTCGCCCAGCATGAATACAAACTCAGCAGTGATATTTATCTGCTTGGCTTTGACGAACTCACACCGTTGCAGCATGCTTTCGTATCAGCTGTGCGAAGCAGACAGGGTTCGATTTATTGGCTACAGCTTGCTCAAGAAGATGATCAAACCGGCACAGCAGTTCGGCTTGCTTGCACAGATAATAATGACGAGATCATGTCATTGGCGCGATGGATAAAGTCGACATTACATACGGCATCTGATGCCCGCGTTGGTGTGGTGGTTCCTGATCTGCGCACACACCGCGCGAACCTGCTTCGCAGCCTCACGCAGTTTTTGATGCCGAAGAATATTCTAGCTGAAAGTGATGAGCCTCTACCATGGAATATTTCACTCGGTTTACCGCTCATACATTATCCCATTATCGAAACTGCATTCACTCTTCTTGACTTATGCAGTGGTAATTTTCTGTTGCAAGATGCCGGCCCCTTGCTGATTTCTCCCTATATTGCCGGGGCCGCAGAAGAGCTTGGTGCACGTGCGTTGCTGGATCGCAAACTTCGCGATATTGGCGAGCAGAAGGTGAATCTGAAAAGACTGTGCTGGCTGGCAGGCAACAGTGACCAGCCATGGTATTCACCCCGGCTTGCCGGAAATATCAGCAAACTTGAGGAATTGACTGATGAAATGCCTGGATCAGCAAGCTCATCAGACTGGGTTAAATGGTTTACTGAGATTCTGAATAGTGCTGGCTGGGCGAGAGACCGTGGTTACAATGCCGAAGAGCACCAGGCTATCGAGGCTTTCCATAAACTGCTGGCTCGTTTCAGTGGACTGCAGGCGGTAAGTGAAAGAACCAGCTACTCCCGTGCATCAGGTTTGTTGAAGAGACTTGCAACAGCACAAATATTTCAGCCACGCACAGAAGATACGCCGATACAGATACTGGGACTGTACGAGGCTATAGGACAGGACTTTGATGCTTTATGGGTAATGGATTTACATGATGGCAACTGGCCTGCCTCGCCGCAACCCAGTCCATTTATACCTTTATCTTTGCAGCGCAAGCTGGCAATGCCACATGCTGACCAGGCCAGGGAACTTGCTATTGCAGAGGGCATTACCAGGCGCCTGTTGTCGGCGGCAAGTGATGTCGTGATGAGCTATCCCTTACGCAAAGGTGAGGAAGAGTTGCGACCCAGTCCATTGATCCGAGATTTACCTGAAGCTGATATGCAGGCGTTATCCCTCAGTGATGAAAAAACATGGTACGAAATGCTCCTGCAGAGTCGTAAAGTTGAGGCTTTATGCAATGATTTTGCCCCTGCGTTAGTAGAAGAACGCGCATCCGGTGGCAGTGGAATTTTTAAATACCAGTCACTTTGCCCATTCCGCGCCTTTGCCCAGTATCGTCTATCAGCTACCGCATTGGCCACACCACAGGTAGGGCTTGATGCGATGAAACGTGGACAGTTGTTTCATCACGTACTGGAATTATTCTGGCGTGATGTACGTGACCTTGATTCATTAAAAGCAATGACAGATGAAATGCTTAAGCAGAAACTTGATGCCGTAATTGAACAGGCAATTAATCAGATGGCTGAGCATAACCCTGATATTTTCAGCCCACGTTTCCGGCAAATTGAAGCATCGAGACTAGAGCAGCTTTCACAACAATGGCTGGAAATAGAAAAACAGCGGGCAGACTTCAGCGTGGTAAATTTTGAAAAGGAAGTCTGGCAGGATGTGAATGGCATAAATGTTCATCTATGGATTGACAGGGTTGATGAACTGGCGGCCGGGGGCAAGGTGGTTATCGACTACAAGACCGGCTCTGTTAGTCCTTCACAATGGTTTGGTGATCGTCCGGAAGAACCGCAACTGCCGTTATACAGTATTGCGGAAGGTGCCGGTGAAAATGCTGTGCGCGCCGTGCTCTACGGCCAGTTAAAAGCAGCAGATATGAAGTTTAGCGGTGTGGTCGAACAGGCGGGTTTGTTGCCAAACCTACCTCCTTCACGCAACCCGCAACTTAAACAGATTACCGAACAATGGCCACAGGTCCTGGATGAGTGGCTATTGACGATTAATCAACTAGCTAGCGACTTCCGTAAAGGACGGGCTGAGGTTGACCCGAAAAAACCGGACACCTGTGAAACCAGCTATTGTGAACTCTCCGGCTTGTGCCGCATCGATGAACTTCAGGCAGCATCTGAGTCACTGGCAGATGAGTAAGCTCAATGATCAACAACCGGCGGACTGGCAGGCACGTCTGCAGGCGCTGGATCCGGAGAAATCGTTCATTGTCCAGGCACCGGCAGGATCAGGTAAAACCGGACTGCTGACACAGCGGTTTTTGCAATTGCTTGCCAGGGTAGATGCACCTGAAGAAATTATTGCTATTACTTTTACCCGCAAGGCCGCCGGTGAAATGAGGGAACGTATCCTCAATGCCCTGCATAGAGCAAACAGTGAATCAGAACCCGACAGTGACTATGATAAAAAAACCTGGCAACTGGCGCGTGCCGCACTACACCAGGATGTACAGCTAGACTGGCAGCTACTGGTTAATCCGGGACGATTGCGAATACAGACTATCGACTCTCTGAGCCAGTCACTGGCACGACAGATGCCACTGTTATCACAATTTGGTGCCATGCCCTCAGTGACAGAAGATGCCAGTGATATGTACCAGCAGGCAGCCCTGTCGGTATTGGAGCAGCTTGAGTCCAGTCATCCCGCATTTAGCGAAATTGCTGATCATATCGCGCGATTATTGAGTCATCGTGATAATCGCATGGATGAACTGAAGGTGCTGATCGCCGACATGCTGGGAAGACGTGACCAGTGGATGCGACATATAGTCAGGCACGTGCATGGAGCAGAAGATTCCATCATCCGCCGTCGCGAGATCGAGCAGGTTCTTCAACGCATGATCGATGCTGCACTGGTTGATGTTGAGCAGGTCATGGCAGCCGATATTAAAGCTGAACTTCCCACTCTGGCGGTCTTTGCTGCAGAGCATTGCACGAAAAAAAATGTCTCCATTACCTCTTGTGCCGGCATGCAGATCATGCCTGCTGCGCAATATTCGGATATCGAACAATGGATAGCACTTTCTGATCTGTTGTTAACCTCCGGTCAATGGCGAAAACCGACGGGCATCAATATAAAACTGGGTTTCCCGACTGAAAAAGCATCATCTGATCCACTACAGCAACAGCTCTTCAAAGAGAAAAAAGAGAGTATGAAGACGCTGTTAGAGGATCTATCAGGCAATGATGATTTACGTTTGAGACTGGCAGCATTGAAAAAGCTGCCTGCAGCAAGTTATGCGGATGATGAATGGCTGCTTGTTGATGCCCTGTTTCAGTTGCTGGTTAATGCTGTTGGCCATTTACAGCTAGTATTTGCGCAGCGTGGCGAAGTAGATTTCAGCGAAATGGCTATCCGTGCCGACCAGGCTCTGGGGGATGAACTGATGCCTACGGATTTATCCCTGCGGCTGGATTACCAGATCAAACACCTGCTGGTAGATGAGTTTCAGGATACTTCACAAAATCAGTATACCCTGTTCAGTAAACTCACTGCTGGCTGGACACCGGGTGACCAGCGAACATTGTTTCTTGTCGGTGATCCAATGCAGTCTATCTACCGCTTTCGAGAAGCTGAAGTGGGCCTGTTCCTGCAGGCATGGGAAGGGTGGTTGGGTAATGTGCAGCTGGAGCCATTGCAACTCAGCGTCAACTTTCGTTCACAGGCCGGCATTATTGACTGGGTCAACCGTGCTTTCCCGCAGATAATGCCCTTACAAAGTGACAAGCGCAAAGGAGCGGTGCATTACACTGCATCAGTACCTTTTAAAGATGCACTGGCTGACGAGTCCGTGATTATTCATCCACAGCTTGAGCGTGACGAATCTACTGAAGCAGACATAGTACTAAATGTTATAGAGCAATGCTGGCAGAATGATTCGAATGCAAGCATTGCAATACTTGTGCGCAGCAAAGCGCATGTGGTCAATATTATTGGTCTACTGCAAGGTCATGGTCACAAATACCAGGCGGTAGAAATAGACAGGCTGGCCCGGCGCCCGGTGGTGCAGGATTTGCTCTCACTGACACGCGCACTGATTCATCCAGCCGACCGTATTAGCTGGCTGGCAGTGTTACGTGCCCCCTGGTGTGGGCTGACTCTGTCTGATCTGCACGCACTGGCTGCGACGGATAGAGACAGTACGATTTTTGATCTGCTTCGAGACAGCAATCATCATGAGCAAATTAGCGATGATGGCCAGCGTCGCTTGCGCCGTGTTTTGCCGGTCATTGAGAGCGTAATGGCACAACGTGGACGACAGTTTCTGCGTGGCTGGATTGAAGGGGCATGGCTGTCGCTGGGTGGCCCAGCTTGTCTGCATAGTCAGAGTGATAAAGAAGATGCTGAGGTCTATCTTGATTTATTGCAGCAGATTGATGATAGCGGTGATGCGGTAACACCAGAGCTATTACAGGAAAAGGTCTCAGGCCTGTTTGCCCGACCGGATGTTGAAGCCGATGGTCGTTTGCAGATTATGTCTATGCATAAATCAAAAGGACTGGAGTTTGACACTGTTATTTTACCGGGTCTTGGTAAACGTACCGGTCAGGATCAGTCGCGCTTGCTGTACTGGCTGGAACAAACCGGCGAATCAGGCAAGCCAGAATTGATGTTTGGTCCAATTGCTTCTGTAAGAGATGGGAAAAACCAGACTGTTGAATACATCAAGCATCTGGATAAAGAAAAAAGTCAGTACGAAAATGGGCGTCTGCTGTATGTTGCCGCTACGCGAGCGCGTAAGCATCTGCATCTTATTGGCCATACGGATGTCGATAGTAAAAAGGATGAAGTGAAAGCGCCTTCAGAGTCTACTTTGCTGTTTCAGTTCTGGCCGGTGGTGAAGAGCATTTTCGAAAACCAGTTCTCGCTACTAAGGAAGGATGAATCTGAAGCAAATGCAGACAGTAGCCCAGAGGTGAGGGCTATCCCAAACTTAGCGAGAAAACGATTGCTGGCAGACTGGGTCTGCCCAGAGCCGTCGGCAAGTACTGTAATGCTAACTAAACCAGCTTTGCAAACAGAAGAGAACCTGGAATTTGACTGGGCCAGTGAATCCGCACGCCTGGTCGGCACTGTAGTTCACCGTCAGCTGGAATACCTTTCCAAAAGCGGAGTTCATTCTGGCACTGAAATAGATCTCCAACACCTGAGTGCAATTAGCAGCCAGATGTTGCGACATGAAGGACTTCCGCTGGAACACATGGATCATGCATTAAAGCGAGTAAGTGCGTCATTGCAGGGCATGTTGGAAGATCAGAGAGGGCGCTGGATTTTATCCGCTGACCACAAAGATGTTCATTCCGAATATGCTATAAGCAGTGTTTTTGATGGCAAGGTTTATAATATGATTATCGATCGTACTTTTATTGATGAAAAGGACGAGCGCTGGATCATTGACTACAAAACAGGTAGTCATACTGGCGGAGGGCTGAAAGAATTTCTAGACCGTGAACAGGAACGGTATCGAGCACAGCTTGAACGCTATGCGGAGGCCATCAGCCGGCGGGAAGAGCGAGTGATCCACCTGGCATTGTACTTCCCGCTGATGCAGGGCTGGCGGGAGTGGCGTTGCGACGTTTTAGAGTAAAACTAGCCTGGCAGAAAAACTGGTTTTTTCTCGCCACTTAAGTAGAAATTAAACCCATCACTACCAGTGAATGCGGACTTCAAGAATAGCCTGTGCTGTACTGCGATGAATAACCAATGAAATGTCACCCTCCTTGAGGATATGGCCCTTCTTGGGGACTTTATGTGTTCTGTCAAGAATCAGGCCAGCAAGAGTAACATAACGTCCCTCCGGCAGTTCTATCTGCAGTTTTTCATTCAATTCGCCCACTTCAACTCGTGCACTAACCAGGTATTCATTTTCATTCAGGCGTCGAATCCAATGGCCATCCTCTACTGAGCCATCGTATTCATCCTCGAGGTCTTCCACCACCTCTTCCATGATGTCCTCTATGGTGACAATTCCCTCCGCACCACCAAACTCGTCAACTACGATGGCAATAACGGAGCCGTCTGCGCGAAGTTCGCTCATCAGGTTCTTGATGCTCTTGCCCTGCGGTGCATAAATGGCGGGGCGTATATAGGAGGTGATCGGCTCCTGCGGATCTGCATCAAGTAGCTCCAGTGTATGCAGTATGCCAACGATACGGTCTACCCGTTGATCATAAACTGGCAGCCTGATATGGGACTTTTCTACTGAAACCTGCTTGGCTTCCTGGCACGTGATGCTTTTCTCTACAGCAACTACATCAATCAGTGGCATCATTACATCATTGACGGTTGTTTCAGTAAAATTGAACAAACGTCGAATCATGTTCTGTTCTACCGGCTGTATATCACCTTTCGCGGCAGCAGGCATCTGCAGCATCGTGACAATTTCTTCTCTCAGGGTAAAAGGGTTTTGTTGATCACCACCGGTAAGTTTTGTCAGCAATCGTGTTAGCATGCTGAAGACGAGAAGGATTGGGTAAAAAAGATAGTAGAAAAACAGTAGTATAAAGATAATCCTCGGTGTTAATTCATCTGCTTTCTGTTGAAAAACACTCTTTGGAACAATTTCACCGAAGATCCAGATTAATGGTGCGGCGACGGCTACCGCCATCCAGCTGCCATT
>JASJFV010000181.1:0-5502 GCA_033791885.1 Gammaproteobacteria bacterium
CTCTGATAGGTGGATGAATACAGGTTGTCTGCAATGTCCATCCATCGGTTGTTGCTACCCGATCCACTAATGGGCTGTATATGTACAGTGTCAGCCCAAGTAGTGAACGGGAGCAAAAGGGCTAGAATTAGGGAATGAAAAAAGTGGACGGAGGGATTAAATTTTAACCGCATCGTTATTCTCCATACATGGGCTTCCTCGGCAAATTTGTCATCTCCAATAGGTTGACAATAATGCGCTTCTTTTAGTATTCAATCAACATCCACATCATCGAGATAATGTTTAAATAATACGACATCCGACAACCAAACCTCAACAAGCCCGAATGGGTCGCTTTTTCCCAATTGCACTCAATATTCAATCGTACGCTTTATCTGATTTATGATTTTCTTACTCGAAATTGTGCCAACCATAATACAATGAAAAACATAGCTAATTAACAGTGTATTAATAGTAATACCCAAAGCCACAAAGGGCTAATGATGATAGGTCGGTTAGACAAACAAATAGAGGTTATGAAAGGAAAAAACTATAAGGTCATGCCCCGTTGATTCTTATAAGTATCAACATAAATAAGAGATGGCTCTGATAGCTGTAATCATTATAATATAACAAGGCATACAAAAAACCATGACTACCTGATCATTATCAATGAATCGAAAACCGCACCTGATCTTTATATTCTTACCGGTACTTGGCTGGTTTGTGAATACAGTCGTAGTGGCCGCTGACGGTGATATCAATATTGACGGCGAAGTGAATAGCGTTGATATACTCTGGAGTCTGCAAACCGTGCTTGGCAGCCGTAGCCTGTCACCTGAGCAGTTTTTTCAGGGCGACATAGCACCACTGGTTTCAGGTATTCCACAGCCTGATAGCGTATTTAACCTGGGTGACTTATTCGTTATTAATCGCATCGCGCTGGGCCTGCTCAATTTTTCTATCCCCGTAAATCAGTTCAATATTGGCGACTCCATCGGCGAAGGTGAAGCTGCTGACGGAACCATCGGCGAAGCGCATCACGAAACCGTCTGGTCAACCGGTTACAACGGAAGTGATAACGTTAATAGCTTTAATGAACAATTCGAGGCTGCCCTGCCGGTAAATTTTTATGAAAACAATGCCAGCCGTGACCTGGTATTCAACCATGCTGTAAGCGGCTCGGTCATGGCCGATTTCGCAACGCAGGCGCAGAATATCGTTTCTGCCAGCGCACAGACACCCTCAGAACAGGCAGGTTTGGTCAGCGTTTTTCTCGGCAATAATGATGTTTGCGCGTCTAGCCTTGCGACCATGACCGAACCCGCACTATTTGAAGCGCAGTATCGTGCCGGTCTCAATGTGCTGACTGCAGACAATTCGACCCGAAAAGCACAGATACACGTATCCGGCATTCCGGCCATATACTGGCTGTGGAATGCGAAACGCAGCGTGCTCTGGTGCCGGTTATTTGCATGGCCATTTGTGCCCTGTGAAAACTTGCTAGACAATGCCGCAGACGACTGTGAAAGCAGTGTATCACGCGAAGACCCGGATGTTATTTACCCGGGAGACGGTACTAACTGCCAACGTAGAAAAACCCTACACAGCATCATACGTGACACTTACAATCCCATTCTGAGAGATGTACTGGAGGAATACCGGACAGACGGCAGACTGCCCAATGCCCGTTACACCGATATTTATGACACCCGATTTGAATCAGTGCATGTCAATGATGGTGACTGCTTTCACCCAAGCACAGATGGGCATGCACTACTGGCAGAAAAAGAGTGGTGCAAAACACACTGGGGTAATAGCAGTCAGGCATGCAACAACTAAGGTCAGCAAGATGAAAGTAGTACTTAACACAACTTTATTAATGATTCTGCTCTTACTGTGCCTTGATATTACATACGCCGTAGACAACTTTCAGCTAACGGCAAAGGGCGCATTATATAATGACCTGAAAACGGGTACAGGAGAAATGGCTGATATCGGTGATGTTGCCACCATACATTTCACCAGTTGGTTCGACAGTAACGGTGCAAAAGGAAAAGAAATTTACAATACGCGCAGAGAAAACCAGACCGTATCATTCGTTGTCGGCACCGACAAGATTATGCCCGGCTGGAACGAAGGTGTTATAGGAATGAAAACAGGAGGAAAACGCCTGTTAAAACTGCGGCCATCACTTGTTTATGGTGCTAAAGGCGTTCATGAAATCATTCCCCCGAATGCCAGACTGATATTTGAGATTGATTTAATTCAGCTGAAAAAACAACTTCCACACTGAGCAAAGAAAAACACATATATTTAAAGCGTGAACCGTAGGGTGGGCACTGCCTCCATTACGACAGGTATATTGAATTTTTGCTGTCAGGCAATGCCCGACATTGATACACATATATTATTGTTTTGCTTTTTTTGTGCTGATTACTACGTGCCTCCAGCACTACATCCTTCGGACCGAATTACGCTACAGCTATACAATTAAAATTCTATCAGGCCATGAGCCTTTCGCAACACGACAAGGGCATCCGATATATCTATTACACCATTCGGTGCACCCAAAGGTGTCACATCTCCATGCTGTAGATGCTCTACGGTGGGTTCAATAATACCCATAGCGATACGGATAGCGAACATATAATCCAGCACATCTACGGCGCCGGATGCGTCCAGATCCCCATCCTGATAGTTGCCATCAAGCGGCAGTGGATCAACGCCATCGGCAAGTCCATCCTGATCAGTGTCCTGGTTGCGCGGCAGGGTACCAGCCTGAGCTTCTATTATGTCCAGCATATCATCGTAGTCATAATCCGAAGTTGCATCTACCGTAGTGAGATCCAGAAAGTGGATCATTTCCCAGGCATCCAGGATGCCGTCATTATCCGCATCCGTATCGCAACTATCACCGAACTCATCGCCATCGATATTACCCTGGTCTGCGTTTTTCACCAGTGGACAGTTGTCAATATTATCTGAAACCAGGTCGCCATCCGTATCTGCACTCAAGTGATCTGTTCCCAATGCCGACTCCGCCAGGTTACTGAGACCATCGCCATCTTCATCTGCAAACGGCGACAGGATATTCAAAGGAAATACCACCGATGAGAAACCATAGGGGATAGTGACATCGCGGATACCCAGGGCGGCTGTTGCGTCTACAGTAATGTTGAAGATTGCACGTTCCGGGTACGGGGTAGATATAGTATTCAGGCTAATGTTATCGCCAAATAGAGGGACCTGACCTGTAAACTCTATAGTATAAGCTCTGCAGGTGATATCGACTGTTTCTCCCTGTACTGCTGCTTTAGGTGAGCACCACACAGAATAAGGTGTTTGTACACGCCCCTCAAGATGATAATCCATTAGATCACCCGTGAAACCACAGGTCAAAAACTGAAAATCAAGCGTGTACTGGTTAGCGTTTTGTGTGAACAAACCCGTCGAAACTGGCAGAGCACAAACAGGTGATCCACTCCATGTGAGCTGCCAACCCGACATGTCCATAATCCCTGCCCCTTTGTCTACGATACCGCCGAGTGAAATATCCTGGTAATGATGTCCTGCACTAGCAAAGAAATCAAAGGGACTATCGACAGGCCCCAGGTCAGTCGGCGTGACCGGTCCGCTATGGCTGCCACTTGCAGGTGGCTGATCGGTTTCAAGTATAATCCCTCCATCGATAGATTGCGGGTGCCTGGTACCGTCAGAAGACAGGGTCGACTGTAAATTGACTGAAGATCCAGACATTGAAAAAGTAGACACTGCGCCATTAAAACCATTATCAATGGTTAATAGCGTACCTTTATGCAGGGATTCACAACTCGGTGCGCTGTTGTCAGTATCACAAATAATGCCGATACCATCTGCATCGCAGTCTCTCTGATCTGCGCTGTAGGTATCCGGGCAATTATCGTTTGCATTAAAAATACCGTCACGATCCTTATCGGTGAGCAGAGAACAATAAGAATTCTGATCACAGGCATCACCCTTGCCATTATCGTCACAATCCGCCTGATCCAGGTTGCTTACAAACGGGCAATTATCAACATCCCCCAGAATGCTATCCTGGTCTACATCCGTCGGTCCGCTAACAGGCGTCAGAATAAATGTGCTGCGAACTTCATCAGGGTATACTCCTGTTGAGCCATAACCTGTGATTTGCCCTGCATCATTAATATCAAAAGCTGTCAGCGTCATACCAGAGGGTGTTTCTACCAGGTCAGCCAGGCGGGCCATACCAAGATCGGGAAACCAGATTATGGCTTCCAGTGTAGCTGCCTGCTGAGGTGGGAAAAAGAGTCCCTTGCCTACCACGATGCCATCATTGTTTATTGCTCTGGCGACACTATCGAACAGATGACCTGGCAGATCACCCAATCCCTGCATGGTATTCACAGAATCCCAGAGAAAGGCCTCCGAATATGTTGGTGAGTTTACTGAAGGGCTCGTTCCCACCACCTGGCTCGAATTATTAATGGCATAAGCCCAACTACGCCTGTCCCCCCCTGGCAAGTCGCGGAGTGATTGCATGCCAGTTTCAGGATTCCAGATAAAAGCCTCACCCGGTGCATGAGAAATTGTATTATTTTCGCTAAAACCTACAATCTGACCAATATCATTAATTGCCTTAGCCGTGCTATGGCTAAATTCAGGCAGCGTGCCTAAGCCCACCATGCCATTGTCTGCATCCCAGAGAAATGCCATAGGTTCGACTAAGGTCGTAGGCGAACTATTAAAATAACCCACCACCTGATCCAGGTTATTTATGCCATAGGCAAAACTTCTTACATCCCCGGCCAGGTGCCCGAGGCCCTGTATGCCCGCCACCGGATCCCACAGGAAAGCTTCATAGTCAGCATTGGTAGAATTGCCATGACCCACTACCTTACCTGCATCATTTATATCTTCAGGACGGGTGTAGCTGCCGCCAGGAAGATTCGGCAGAACAACCATGCCATTTATCGCGTCCCAGACAAAAGTATTGGAGGTGGTTCTGGTCCGGCTAGTGCCTAATACCTGTCCTGTATTATTCAGAGCCACGGCATAATTTTCATCATCACCGGCAATTGGTTCAAGCAATTGCATGGTGTACATCACCGCTGATGGCGGTGGTCCGGTGTTCACTGCTACATCACCGGCATGCACCGCCCATGCAAAAATGTAATTAATCTTTTGAAGGTGAAACTGATTTCCAGAGTGCATTCCGAATGCCCATGCATCGAGACCACCACTAACATAGTCATACTCCGTCGCTGACCAGTAGTAGTTGGACTGAATGTTGCTAAACGGACCCATGTTAGTTAAAGAACCTGCTGTATTCCCCAATACATTATAAAACAGGTTACCCATCTCACTGGCTGTGCAGTTAAGACCATAAGACAGGCTGACAGTGGGTGATTGAATATCACAACTAGCATCTGGCTGTACCGTATCGGGTAAACGCCAGCCTGTAACACCTGCTACATCCAGTCCTGCTGCCCAGGCATTGGCGTCCGCCCAGGTCATTCCACC
>JASJFV010000182.1:0-7957 GCA_033791885.1 Gammaproteobacteria bacterium
AGCATCTAGCGAACGCCTCCTGCCGTGAGTGCAATCTCTACTGGTCTGATTCCAGTTCTGGTACTTATCCTTGTTGGCTATGTATTGAAACGTGCCAGTTTTCTGCCGGAAGAAGCCTGGTCGGGGATGGAGAAGTTGACATATTACGTTCTCTTTCCGGCGCTACTTATACAGACCCTTGCTAACCAGTCCCTTGTTGGAATGCCATGGCCTTCGATGTTGCTGGTCGTTGTTGGAACTTTACTGACAGCCGCCATGGTGCTTATCCTCTGGCACGTAATGCGAGCATCGGTCAGCGGCGCGACATTCACCTCAATTTTTCAGGGGGGTGTGCGCTTTAACACCTACATCGCCCTGGCGCTTGCACTGGCATTCTTTGGTACCGATGGCCTTGCCCTGGCGGCACTAGCCTCTGGTTTCATGATTATTCTGATTAATCTTCTCTGTGTGTCTGTGCTTGGAATCTGGGGTAACTCATCTAAAAAAGACGTTACTGCTTTCGCTCGAAACGTCTTCGGTAACCCACTGCTTATAAGCTGTGCCATAGGCTGGGTATTGAGTCTGAGCGGGATCGGTCTTCCCGGGGTAAGCGATAATATATTAGAGATTATTGGTCGGGCAGCGCTGCCGTTCGGTCTTCTGGCCGTGGGCGCTGCATTAAAACCAGAGGCGATTGGTGGTCATCTCAGACCAATAGCTATATCTTCGCTAGTCCAGTTTGGCCTTAAACCCATCATTACGCTATTGCTGATTTCTATCACAGGACTGAGTGGAAGTGCGGCAGGTGTGCTAATCATTTCGTTTATGGTGCCTACGGCTGCCTCGGCGTACATACTGGCAAAGCAACTGGGTGGTGATACCGAAACCATGGCGTCTATAATTACTTTTCAAACGCTACTGGCTTTTCTTATTATGCCGCTGATAGCGTTAGCCGTGCTGACGTGATTGACTCTTCTAGACCCAGAGATGTGTACAGTAGGTCATATGATTCTGTCCTGCTGTATGAGATTGGGGGGTATGCCGGCATCTACGCAATCGCATGCCTGATGCCGTTTTTTCTCACCAGCTGTGCAGGCACTCAATATTTCATTTTGTTCGGATCTTCTACAACCTGTTCATAGACTTCACGTTCCTTCGCTTTTGACGCCGGCGTGGCTCGATTAAACGACCAGCCGGTGAGTTCTCGAATCTGTTCTTCCATCGTTTTTGACAATGGAACCATCAGGCCAGCATTTTTCATGATGTCTTTACTGATAAAGTCTCTCTGCTCTTTATAGGCATCAATTCTTGCTGAACGAATCAGTGATTCTATTTCTGCGCCACTCCATTTGTTGGTGATATCTGAGAGAACGTCCAGTTTAAATGATTCAGGGTCACCACCATTGGCTTTGATATGAATGGACAGAATTTCCATGCGTTCTTCATGGTTTGGCAGGTTGAGGAAAAACACCTGGTCAAAACGTCCCTTTCGCAGCATTTCTGCAGGGAGCTTTTTGATGCGGTTAGCCGTGGCTGCAACAAACACATCGTGTGATTTTTCCTGCATCCAGGTAAGGAAGCTTGAGAAAATATTGATGTTGCCGCCCTGTGATGAACCATCATCATAGCCAAAGCTGTTTTCTACTTCATCAATCCACAGGACGATGGGTGCGATTTTTTCTGCCAGGCTGATTGCCTGTTCAAAGGCATATTCAGGTGTGCCGTAAACGCCAGACATGACAAGGTTCATATCGAGCCGAACCAGCGGGACATTCCATGCACTGGCGATAACCTTTGATGCCATGCTCTTACCACAGCCGCTGACCCCCATAAACAATATTCCCGATGGTGGCGCTATGCCTGAATCAATCGCTTCACGACTGAACAGTTCTTTGCGTGTGATGACCCAGTCTTTCAGGTTGTCGAGACCACCGACTTCATCAAGCCCGGTAATAGTCGGAATAAAGCGCAGGCAGCTTTCCTTTTTCAGTATTTGACCTTTCTCTCTCTGTATAGCGTTGACGATTTCGTCCGGTTTCAGTTTCTTCACGCGTAATAGCGACAGCAGCAGGTGGCCAATTTCTTCAAGGCCAAGTCCTTTCATTGCTATGGCTGTTTGTTTTACCCATTCATCGCTGATTTTATCTACCAGTTTGTAGCGAACCAGTGCTTCCTTGATATAGGCATATATTTCATCATCAGTAGGTTGCTCAAACTCTACCAGCAACACTTCTTTTTTCAGTGAGTCCGGTAACTGAAGATTTGTATAGGAAAAGAAAACAAACGCATCTCTGTTTTTGTATTGCTGGTAGAGGTCACGCAAAACACGTTCAAGCACCAGGTTGTCTTCAAAATAGGCCGGTAAATCTTTCAGCAGATAGAAGGCCTGCTTGTCAGATTTTGCAATATATTCGATGGCTTCAACGGGATCGCTGATATCAGCAACCTGTCCCTCTTGTGTGTAAAACCCTTTGCCGGCGGTCCAGGTAATGACAGCTCTTTTATCGAAATAATGTTTAGCAGATACCTGTGCCAGTGTTTTTTCTATTCGTTCTTCTTCCCAGCCAAGAATATAGATCAGTGGATATCGTGCAAGGATACCGCTAGAGATTTGTTGTGTTGCTGATTCGCGCATTATTAATTCCTGAGTTAAAGCATTTTATGTTGAAGATTGAGGCAGCCAGAAGAGATTGCCACGCTTCGCCGGTAATGGCAAAGCATAAAACATATCAGGGATAAAGCCAGTATAAACTAGAGAGAGAGTATCATGCCGTGTTTCAAGTGCCACCAGGTTTGCTGACATCGAGTATCTGCAACCAGTGTTTTACCGGTATGTCTGTGCCGCTTTGAAGGTGCAGCAGGCAGCCTATGTTTGCAGTGGCAATTAGTTCAGGATTCTCCCGGGTAAGATCATCCAGTTTGTTTTGTTTCAGCTGACTGGCTATTTTCGGCTGCAGGGCTGAATACGAACCGGCGGAGCCACAGCAGATATGGCCGATATTTTGCTGTGTCAGTTCAAAACCAGCAGTTTCTAATAACTGCTCTACACGTCCGCGAATACCAAGACCATGCTGCTGCGTACAGGGTGCCTGGTAACTGATGCGATGTGGCGTGCCGGGGATGGCTTTCAGCTGATCTGAAAAGTCCTCGAGTATTTCCAGCGGGTCCTGACAGAGTTCTACTATGCGCTTTGCCTTGTCGGCGTATTCTGTATCATCTTTCAACAGGTGGTCATACTCTCTTACCATTGTGGCGCAACCACTGGCAGTGACCACGATAGATTGAGCGCCCTGTTCAATGAGTGGCCACCAGGTATCTATATTTTTTCTCGCCAGTACACGGGCTTCCTCAGTGGCATTATTATGGTGTGACAGAGCACCGCAGCAGTAGTCTGTTGTGGGTTCAATAACATTGAAGCCGAGTTGCGTAAACAGTTCTGTTGCGGAGTAGTTGATTTCAGGTACGCAGACCTGTTGTGCGCAGCCACGCAACATTATGAGTGTCGGCGACTTATCGGCATCACCGGGTTGCTTCGATTTTGAAATTCCCGCGTGCCTGGCGTCAGCAGGTATCTTACCCAGCGGCGGAATTTGCTTCCTTAATGACTTAGGAAGCAGAAAGCCGAAGGTGTTTGCGGGCAATAACAGGAGCTTGAACAGTTGCGGCCGCAGCAGAATTTTTCTTAAAAAGATGCGTGTCCATTTATCTGTTAGCGGTCCTTCCATTGCTTCATTGTGCACATGCTTGCCAATTTCAAGTAAACGGCCGTACTGCACGCCGGAAGGGCAGGTGGTTTCACAGGACTGGCAGGACAGGCAGCGGTCAAGATGCAGCAGGCTTGCTGATGTCGGATCCTCTCCTTCGAGAACTTGCTTGATCAGATATATACGGCCACGCGGCCCTTCCAGTTCGTCACCGGTAAGCTGGAAAGTCGGACAGGTAGCGTTGCAGAATCCGCAATGGACACAACGACGGAGTATATGTTCGGCATCAGCCGTATAGGTCTGATCTTTATATTTTTCTGCGAGTGTAGTCTGCATCAGTTGTTCCGCTTCAGATTAAAGGTCACGGTAAAGTCTGCCCGGGTTTAATATGCCAGCAGGATCCATGACCATTTTCATACGTTTGTGCAAATCTAAAAGGTGCCCGGGTAATGGGCTGAAGACGTCTCCATCTTGCGTGTCATTTCGGTAGGCCGAAGCTGTACCGCCAAGATCGGCAGCGTGCTTTTGTACTTCGCCTAAGCTCAAAGGTGTTTTGATCCAGCGTAAGGCACCGCCCCAGTCAGCCAGGCATTCACCAGCGAAGGTGTCGTAGGGTGCAAAAGTCGGTACTACAAGGCGATATAACGGAGTGCTGACATCAAAGAAGCTGAGTTTGTGTTCGTTAAGGTCGTGCCAGTAGTCAGCAGTGGTTTCTTTCATTTCGTCTGGCAGGTAGTTAGCCGCATCATCAATTGATGTAGTTGAACCCGAAAGGCGCAGGAAAAGCTGGCCCTGGTGATAACTCGCAGCCGAGACCGGCATTGAGCGACGTCGCAGATCTCGCAGTAGCTGCTGCATGCTATTGATGTCCATACTCATGCTGTAACTGGCTTCATGCTCTGGCAGTGGCAGCAGTTTCAACGTGATGTCCAGCATCAGTCCGAGGGTGCCAAGAGCGCCGGCCATTGGACGAAACAGGTCATAACCTGCGACATTCTTCATCACTTTGCCACCGAGCCGGATTTCTTTGCCATCACCCGTCAATATACGCGTACCAATCAGGTAATCGCGGACGGCGCCTGTCCATGGTCTTCTCGGTCCGACCAGGGCACTCGCGACGCAGCCTCCGAGGGTCGCCCTGTTATCAAACACGGGTGGCTCGAAAGGTAGCATCTGACGCTGCTCTGCGAGTGTGCTTATGATCTCGTTTAGTGGTGTTCCAGCACGTGCATTGACAGTCAATTCAGTGGGTTGAAAATCGAGTATGCCGTTGTGATCAGCGACATATAGAGGGAGCAAATTAGCATCACTCACATTGCAACCATAAAATGACTTAGTGTTATTGCCTATGATTTGTAGTGCCTGCTTGTCACGCGCAGCACTAATAATCTGTTTCTGTATTTGTTCGGAAATATCCATATTGCTATTTCAGGTCGCTATTTCAGGGCTAAAATCGATCTAGTTCAGGGAAGGGCAGTTCCCCATTGTGAACGTGCATGGCACCGAGTTCCGCGCAGCGGTGCAAGCTGGGCACAGCTTTGCCCGGGTTAAGCAGTGACTGTGGATCAAAAGCTTCTTTAACTGCGTGAAACAGTGCCAGTTCATCGCTATTAAACTGATCACACATGGCATCGAGTTTTTCTACACCCACTCCGTGTTCACCGGTAATCGTGCCGCCAAGTTCTACACTGAGTTTTAGAATACGCAGCCCCAGTTCTTCTGCCTTTTCCACCTCGCCCTCTACATTGCCATCATAGAGTATCAATGGATGCAGATTGCCATCACCGGCATGGAATACATTGGCAACCGAAAGACCATATTCTTCTGACCAGATGCCGATTTGTTTCAGTACCGTACCGAGGGCGGCGCGCGGTATGGTACCGTCCATAACATAGTAATCAGGTGATATTCGTCCGACCGCCGGGAAGGCGGCTTTTCGTCCGGCCCAGAAGCGTTGCCTTTCCTGATCGTTTTTCGAAACACGCACTTCTGTTGCACCCTGTACATGCAATAGTTTTTCTAAAGTTTTCGTGTGTGTGCTGACCTCGGCTTCGAGGCCATCCAGTTCACATAATAGAATGGCCTGCGCGTCGAGCGGATAACCGGCATGGGCGAAGTCTTCAGCCGCTCTTATGGCATCGCCATCCATCATCTCCAGCCCGGCAGGAAGAATGCCCGCTTTAATGATTTCGCTGACGGCATCGCCGGCCTGTTCAATATCATCAAAAGCGGCGAGTATGACACGGGCAACCGGAGGTTTTACGCGAAGTAAAACGCGTATTTCTGTAATTATCGCCAGCATGCCTTCAGAGCCGTTCATCAAAGCCGTCAGGTCATAACCCGGAGATTCCATTGTATTATTGCCCAGGGTATGAACCTGGCCATCCATGGTGATTATTTTCATGCCTACAATATTGTGTACTGTCAGGCCGTATTTAAGGCAATGAACTCCACCGGCATTCTCTGCGACATTGCCGCCTATACTGCAGGCTATTTGTGAAGAAGGATCGGGGGCATAATAAAGACCTTTATCCGCAACCGCTTCAGAGATGGACAGGTTGCGCACACCGGGCTCAACCAGGGCCGTCAGGTTATCTTCATCGATTTCCAGAATACGGTTAAAACGCATCATTGATATAAGCAATGCACCGGCTACCGGACGGGCACCACCGGATAGTCCGGTTCCTGCGCCACGGGTGACAACGGCTATCGAGTGCTGGCGGCAGATTTCAAGTATTTTGAGGATTTCGTCTTCCGTTTCCGGGATAGCAACTGCCAGAGGACGTTCGCGCAGAACAGTGAGAGCATCACACTCATAAGGGGTTAAGTCTTCATGCCTGGACAGCACGCGCCCGGCAGGCAGAATGTTAGTAAGTTGCTCTATAAAGGCGTTATTAGACATATCGACATCATACCTTTGTCTGCGGATAAAAAAACCATTCTTTATGCAGGGTGTTGGTTAACTTTCAAAGCGATACTATAATGCATGTTTTAAATACATGTTAAAGAAATTAATTGGAGTAAACAATAATGCCTAGTTTCCACCCTCCTGTCCGCACACTCATGGGGCCAGGCCCATCTGACGTAAGCCCTCGTGTTCTAGAAGCACTTTCTCGCCCGACAATCGGCCACCTTGATCCTGCATTTGTGGGAATGATGGATGAATTGAAAGGGCTTTTGCGCACAGTATTCTGTACAGAGAATGAGTTGACTATGCCTGTCTCAGCGCCAGGATCAGCCGGTATGGAAACCTGTTTCGCAAACATGGTTGAGCCTGGTGAAAAAGTAATTATTTGCCAGAATGGCGTTTTCGGCGGTCGCATGAAGGAAAACGTTGAACGCTGCGGCGGTATTGCTGTGATGGTTCAGGATGACTGGGGTACTGCCGTTGATCCGCAGAAACTGGAGGCAAGTCTGAAAGAAAACACGGATGCAAAGATTGTCGCTTTCGTGCATGCAGAGACGTCAACAGGTGCTTTGTCAGATGCAAAGACATTATGCGAAATAGCACACAAATACGATTGCCTCACCATTGTTGATGCAGTGACTTCTCTTGCTGGTGTTCCGTTGCTGGTGGATGAGTGGGGAATTGATGCAATCTACTCGGGTACCCAGAAATGTCTTTCATGCACACCGGGTCTTTCACCGGTAAGCTTTAATGACCAGGCTGTAGAAAAGATCCGCAATCGTAAATCAAAGGTGCAAAGCTGGTTTCTTGACCTCAACCTTGTGATGGCATACTGGGGCGGTGGCGGCGGAGCACGCGCATATCATCACACTGCACCAATCAATGCACTCTATGGATTGCATGAGTCACTGGTGATGCTCGAAGAGGAAGGGCTTGAAAATTCCTGGCAGCGTCATAGTTATCATCATCATGCTCTGCGTGCAGGTATCGAGGCAATGGGCCTGGGTTTTGTTGTGCCGGAAGGTGATCGTTTACCTCAATTAAATGCAGTGACTATTCCTGAAGGCGTTGTTGATGCAGATGTGCGTAAACAACTGCTGGCTGATTACGATCTTGAAATTGGCGCAGGCCTCGGTGATCTGTCAGGAAAGGTATGGCGAATCGGTCTTATGGGGTTTGCCTGCAATAAAAAGAATGTCCTGTTCTGTCTAGGTGCACTCGACGCAGTACTGGGCGGCATGACAGATAACATCAATAAGGGTGTTGCTGTTGCTGCAGCAATGGAATTTTATCAGCAGTGATTTTGATTTAAGTCATATACAGGGGAGATGGTTTAGGGCATATTCTTTTCAGTTTTCAGTTTTCA
>JASJFV010000183.1:0-33850 GCA_033791885.1 Gammaproteobacteria bacterium
TATTGAGAGACCAAAAACCAGTATTACTGGACTTTGTATTTACTGGATGGGGACAAAAATTTGAGGCTGGTTTGGACAATCAAATCACACCCCTATTGGCACAAAAGCTATTAAAATCCATAACACTTCAATCAGACCAGGATTTTGAGTGGATTGTCGTTGATGGTAACTCCACTGATGGAACTGCTGATCTTTTTGAAGGCTATTCTGATCGAATTACTCATCTTATCTCTGAACCTGATGATGGTATTTATGATGCGATGAACAAAGGCATCGAGC
This sequence comes from Gammaproteobacteria bacterium, assembly GCA_033791885.1. Taxonomy (GTDB): domain Bacteria; phylum Pseudomonadota; class Gammaproteobacteria; order BMS3Bbin11; family BMS3Bbin11; genus BMS3Bbin11. Next base: position 280 of record JASJFV010000183.1, read on the forward strand.
TTGCTACTGGTGAAATAACAGGTAATCTCAATGCCGATGACTGGTATGCGCATAGCGGAGTGTTAAGTCAGGTTGCAAACACCTTTTCAGCAGATGAAAGCATTGATGCGGTTTATGGCGATATTGTTTATGTGACAAGAAAGCAGCCTCACAACATCGTACGCTACTGGGAATCGTGTTCCTATCATGATGGACTGTTTGAGAAAGGCTGGATGCCTGCTCATCCTTCGTTTTTTGTAAAGAGAGAGATGTATTCACGTTATGGCAAGTTTGATCTTGATCTGAAGATTCAGTCAGACTTTGAACTGACCATGCGTTTAATCGCAATAAACAGGATTAAAACCCGGTATTTGCCCGGTGTTATGGTTAAGATGCGAATGGGGGGTGTGACCAATAACCGTATCAGTAACGTGATTAAAGGTAACCTTGAAGCTTACACGGCATGCAGAAAGAACGGTCTGGCCGTTACCCCTCTATTTATGGTGAGAAAAATTCTTTCCCGTTTACCTCAGTTCTTCCGTAAACCACGACACTAGTTCTTCTGAATAGATGAAATCATTTATAAAATCGTTAACCAAAAGCATGCTGGACTCCGCAGGTCTCGAGTTGCGTAGAACTCGTCCTGCGATTGCATCATTTCCGAGTGAACCTTTTCGTGCTCAAAAAGAGTTCATTGATAAGCTTGGCGTCAGCAACCCGGTAATTTTCGATGTTGGTGCACATAAAGGAGAAACAGTTGTGCGATATAAACAACTGTTACCGGATTCAACAATATTCTGTTTCGAGCCGTTTCCGGACAACTTTGAAATTCTTCGTAATAGATTTTCTTCAGACTCTTCAGTTCATGTTTATCAAAATGCTGTTTCTGATATCAATGGCAGTAAGACATTTTTTGTTAACAATAATGATGCAACCAGTTCCTTGTTGCCTAGAACTGAAGACGGCAGGAGGTACTTCAGCAAAGCAGCCGGTTCAAAATATACGGTCGATGTTGAGACGGCAACCATCGATGAAATAATGCTTCAAAATGATATTGACCACATCGATATCCTGAAATTTGACATACAGGGCGGGGAATTGATGGCTTTAAAAGGGGCTGAAAAAACCTTGCAGGAGAGCAGGGTGTCAGTGATCTATAGCGAAACACTGTTTGTTCCACATTATGAAAATAATCCTTTATTGCTGGATTTATGGAGTTATCTGGATCAACATGAGTATTCTTTTTTTGATATTTATGACTTGTACCGGGCAACAAATGGACAACTCCGGTTCGCTGATACCCTGTTTATCAATAAGGAAGTAAGGAGCAGGGTACTGGATAATTATAATGAGGAGCCTTGACTAAGCCATATTTTGAGCTGTTCTAATAACAATAATACGTTATGTAATATAAGGCTTAAGTCTATTTTACGCTCCAGGCGAATAGTGAGAAGATAGCACTAATAAATAATATGAAGATGTATTGGAAATACAATTATGACTGTATCTGCTGACAAACGAAGTTACACGCGGGACCAGGTTCTGAAACTGCTTGATGAAAGACAGGAGATGCTTGTCCTGTTTTGTCAGTTGGCCGGACTTGATCCTTATCAGTCCAGTGCTCCGGTTGAGCAAAGAGTGAGAGCTTTTTGCCAGAAGATGATCGATTATATCGCCGCCGGACATTTTGCTATATATGATCGTCTTTCGAATGGCGGTGAGCGTCGTCTCCAGGTTCTCGAGGTCGCTGCAATTGTCTATTCATCTATTGAAGATACTACAGACATCGCCATTGCCTTTAATGATAAATATGATGAAAACGATCACGTGCTGGATTTTAGTAATCTTCAGAGTGACCTCACTATGTTGGGTGAGGCGATGAGTAATCGTGCGGATTATGAAGATCGCCTGTTAGATGCTTTAGTTTCATAGATTTTTTTAACCTGACAATTTTCGCATGACGCTACCCAGGCCATCGCTACTGGTACTCATCCTGTTTCTGCTGGCTATTGCCGTCCTGCTGCCAGGAATCTCTGATATCACAGGTATTACCGGCAAGGATGAGTACCTGCTCGGCCTGCGCACACCGATGCACATGATTGAAGGCGGGCATGGCTGGCTACCCTGGCTGGATGGTGAACCAAGGCTGAAAAAACCGCCCCTTATTTACTGGCTGGGTAAAATTTCCTACGAAACATTTGGCATCTCTCTTTTTAGTGGACGAGTCATTGGCGTTTTATTTGCAGCGCTGTTATCTGTTGTAAGTAGTTTGATTGCGTGGTGCCTGTTCAGAGACCGGCGAGTCATGTTATTTGCCGGACTGGTTGTGCTGGGAAGCATCGGCATAATGATCGATGGGCGCCGCATGATGCTGGACATTCCAGTCGCGGCACTATCGGCGCTGGCGATACTGTTTTTACTGTACTGGGTGAACTACGGTCGAGCCATCTATATCTCAGGATCCGGGGTTTTTCTGGGTCTGGCATTTCTGGTCAAGGGCCCGGTAGCATTTTTCTTCTATTTCTCAGCTTTGCTCGCTTTGCTGATGACTTCACCCGCTGTACGGATATTTTTAAGACATTCATGGCCTGCTGCACTGACAGGTCTGCTAAGTTTTTTCCTTATCGCAGCGCCCTGGTTTGTCTATGTTTATCTGCAGTACCCTGACCTGCTTGTCAGTACCTTCTCATCTGAAGTCGCTGAACGAGAATTGTTGAATTTTTCAGTCAGCCCGGCATTCAGCCTGCTGCTGATGGCATTGCCCTGGTCTCCGGTAGCAGTGGCAGTCATGCTGCGCAAGCAGTCGCCACTGCCAGTAATCGATAACAGGCTCATTGAACAATTCAATAGAAAAAAGTTTCTTATTGTCTGGTTACTCGTCTCTATTCTGCCTTTTTTCTTTTTCAAAAGTTTCAGCCGTTACCTGTACGGTTGTATGATCCCGCTATCTTTACTGGTCAGTTTACTGATGTTTGAAAGAGACCGACTTATCGAGTACCGGATCTGGTTAAGGACAGGTGCCGGACTATCTCTGCTGGTTGGTGGTCTACTGGTCTTTTTTCTGATCTGGTTCAGAGGCTGGCAACCCTTAGTGATACCCGCATTATTGTTCACCCTCGCATTTACTCTTTGCTGGTGGGGTGCTCGGAATCTACTGACCATGGCTGTTATGTCGATTCTTTTCTGGCTTGGCATCATCAGCATGGTTTATCCGGCGTTGGGAATAAACAGGATACCCGATGGTGTAGTGGAAAAAATTAAGGGTGAATACGTGGTGCTGTTTGCCGGTCCTCAACCTGCCATGCTGCCGATTGTTGCCGGTGTCGGTATGCGAGATACATCGCATCTTAAGACACTACCAGTAGAAATGCGTGATAACTGTAAGGGCATCCTTATTTTTAGTCCGGTTAAGCACTTTATTACCGCTCGCATGCAACTGGATGCATTAAATCATAGCTGGACAGAGCTTGGTCGCTATCGCGTGTTGTCTTCAAGAGGATCCTGGTTGAGAATTTCACATGAGGATGCCACCAGTGAGGACTGGAAACGCGCCTTTATGAATCGAGATCTTGACTCACTGGGCACCAATATCATTCTGGTGCGTTCAACAGCAAAACAATGTCTGTAAATTTGAAAACAATGATCTTTTTTTCTGCCGCACTGGTGCTGGCCATTGTTGCGGTATGGCAAACTTATGCAGAGAGAATCGGCTGGCAGATACAGACTGAAAATATATCAGGTAGAACCGGGCAGCAGCCTGTTTTCCAGAAATCATTTATTTTCGAACAGGGCCCTACCGATAGTGTTCATGCCTCTTCGATTGTTTCTTTGCCTGGTGATGAGCTGCTGGCTGTGTGGTACGGTGGTTCACGCGAGGGCGCATCTGACGTGGCGATCTATCATGCACGCAGGGAAGCAGGCAGGACAGACTGGAGCCAGCCTGAGATATTGATAGACCATGACAGGGTTGCTCAGGATCTCGGTCGCCATATCAAGAAACTCGGCAACCCTGTGCTGCTATCGGATGGAAAGAACACATTATGGATGTTTTTTGTTTCAACCTCGATCGGGGGCTGGTCGACCAGTGCGATTAACCTGGTTATATCGCATGATGGCGGCAAGAGCTGGGGCAGGTCAAAGCGCCTGCTTAGCTCGCCATTTCTGAATCTTAGTACATTGGTAAAAGGTCGGCCATTTTTCTACCAGGATGGCAGTATCGGATTGCCGGCATACCACGAACTGGCAGGCAAATTCGCTGAGCTGATCCGCGTCTCAGCCAGTGGTGATGTCATTGATAAAATTCGTATGACGCATGGAAGATATAGCATTCAGCCATCTATCGTAGCTCTCGATGATGATCGCTTGCTTGCCATGATGCGCAATACTAATCAAACCCGGAATATCGTTCGCTCGTTTGCCATTCAGGGTGGCCGACAATGGTCAGTTACTGAATACACGGAATTGAATAATCCGGATGCAGCGGTCTCCATGGCGGGTGATGCAAGCACTCTCGTGCTGGCCTATAACGATATTAAACATGATCGTAACCGTCTTGCGCTGGCTGTTTCTGTGGATAGTGGAATGCACTGGGAGAAACGTGCCCTGCTGGAGTCTGCAGAACCAGATGAATCAGGCACCAAGTCAGAGTTTTCCTATCCATACTTGATAAAAACTGAGATGGGTGACTACCACCTGGTGTACACGTGGCAACGAAAACGAATTGCTTATGTGTATTTTAATCAGTCCTGGCTGGAGCAACAGCCATGAGCCATCTGATGGTCAATTTCAATACCCTGTTAATTATATTGGCATTTGCTACGTTTATCAGTTTGCCATTCAAACGGACGTTGAGATGGGGTGTCGTGACTGGTCTTCTGATATTGTCCGTCTCAATTCCTGTCGCAGGAAGTAACCCGTGGTTGTGGATTAATGGGGCAGTCGGTGAATTAAGTATATTGACAGTGGTATTATTGACGCTGTTTATTCTGCGCAAGCTGGCCGATATGCACCTTGTTGAATGCCGAACTCGATTCCATCTCTATTTCCTCGTGCTGTTGATGGGCTTTTTGCTTTACCCGGCAACACTTGGCCTTTCACAGTTTGACCCTTATGCTCTGGGCTATGGTGTCCAGCTATCCCTGCTTGTTCTATCGCTTGCCATCCTCTACTGGGTGTTTCAGCAACGGCAGGTTGCGGTATTGCTGTTAATAGTTGTTGCTGCAAGTGAAATTGGCTTGTTAACTTCACGTAACAGCTGGGACTATTTGATAGATCCACTGCTATGGTTATTTACCCCTGCGATATTGATCGTTATGTATTTTAACGGGCGAGGGCAAGCGAAGAGATCCGCGTGATATTGTTGTTAAATTAGCTGCTCAATTTTTATAGCCAGCTGAAAATCCAGTTCAGAGAGCCCTCCTGCTTCATGGGTTGTCAGATCGATAACAACTTTTTTATAGACATTAAACCACTCCGGATGGTGGTTCATTGCTTCTGCAGTTATAGCTACCTGTGACATGAAGCCAAAGGCCTGGATAAAGTTACTGAAAATAAACTCCTTGTGCAGCTTGTCGTTTTCAATTACCCAGGGTTTGTTGTCCAGCTTTTCATTCAACCTGCCAAGTTGTCGTTGTATAGCAGCAAGTGCCAGTGCATCCATAAGTTTCTCCTTGTAAGTCTACCTTACAGCCCGAGCGCAGAAAGATCTGGTATTCCATCCTTTATTGGAGGGCACCAGTAATAGCTTCCATCAACAGGCTGCGTGAAACGGAACAGGGCATCTGTAATTCCATCCTCATCACCTGTCATTCGTTTCAACAGCGCCTCAAAGGCATACAGGCTGCTGCCGAAAGCAACAAATACCAGGCCTGCTTTCTGTGCAGCATTCCATGGCATTGAGCGTCTCAGCACGAAGGCTTCCGGGCTGAAGTCTTCCTGTGCAGTACGTTTAACATGAGCAGATTCAGGTGCATCTTCAATTTCCTCATTGTCACTGATGCGGCGACCGATAGAGTTGTCCTGGTCACTGGTGTTCATTGCATTAAATAGTTCAAAATTATGCACCCACTTTTGCACAGCAACAAAACTTGATCCATCGAGTCCTGGCCCCTGGTCTAAAATAAATGCGGCCTTCATAGCATCTTCCCCTTCAGGATTTTCTGTCCCATCTTCGTATCCACTGAGATCTCTGCCGACATCATATCTAAATGCATCGACAGCTGACTCAAGCTGGAATGCAGGTGCAAGAACCTGCTGGAATTTTCGTGAGCGGAGGTAGATTTCACCAGCGTCATTGCCGCGTAGCCACAACCATAAAGATCCCGGAGTTGCAGGGACATCAAAGCCAGGGCCTGAATAAACTGGAAATTTCTTCATACCCCTGATTTCACTTCCCAGAGCATGGATCAGGGAGAGCCCGAGTCCCATCACAGTATGCTCTCCATCAACCATTTCACTCAAAGCTACCAGGATGGCATCAGCCCGTTGCCCGGCTTTTAATGAAAAGTTCAGATACCTGGCGTGAGTAGGTACATCATTAAGTATACCAGCCTGAAAATTTGTCATTTCTTATTCCTTGTAGGTAATAGCGCTAAGTCAGATCATTATAAAATCATTATGATTATGTTAATTTGTTTCAAATCAAATGAAAATACGCTTTTTGATTGGGTTGTGCTGGCGCACGGCTGATTCGGGTTCTTTTTCTGTATTATGCTGGCACATGGCTGGGTGGCTATTATTTTTTATATTATGCTAGCGCATGACCGTGTTTTTCGCCCTTTTTGGGCGAGTATCTTTTCTTTGCGTGGCCAAAGAAAAGGTACCAAAAGAAAGGCCACTCTACCGTGTTGGCCTTCGGCGTCTCTGTGCGCTTCAGCTTAGAGCGGGCGCTGCGGAACTCGCTATCGCTCAGACAGTCCTCGCGCTACTCCGCTCTAAGCCTCCAGTGCTCGACAACACAAAAGGGGATATAAGATCAAAAAAAAGTCAAAACCTGTTCGGTGACGTCTGATACGGTATTACAAACACCTTAACTTTTCTTCCGTCATACCGGCGAATGCCGGTATCCAGAAATAGTATAAATAATGGATTTCGGCTAGAGGCATGCCGGAATGACGATAATTAATTCCTCTTTTGTACTTAGTCTTTAGTCTTTGCTCTTGATCTTAAACCTCCCGTTCAGGCTCGCCGAGAAGCACAGGATGAGCCGGAGATTTCGGGGTGTGACTGTCCGAGCGTAAGCGAGTTTCACATCCCGCCAGCTCATTCGAGCATCGCAGGGCACCCGCAGGGCGAGCATGTTGGGTGTCATTTCTTTTGGTACCTTTTCTTTAGACAAGTAAAGAAAAGGTACTCGCCCATAAAGGCGGAAAACGAATGGAAATTCAATCGAAGATTAAGAAAAAGAAACCTGCCTGGGAAAAGCAAAACCAATCTGCCTTGCGCCAGCACAAATAAAAAACTAATCAAGCAAATAAATAAATCAAAAACAACCCAAGCAATATCCGGTAAACAACAAACACCATCATCCCCATTCGCTGAATCAGTGAAAGAAACAACTGAATACAGATATAGGCAAACACTGCCGAACAGGCCGCGCCAATAATAAAGCTGCGCCAATCTATCGGCTCTGCCGATTCTGCAAGATCAGCACCTAGCAGAATGCCGGGTAAAATGATCGCTGGTATCGACAGCAAAAAGGAAAAACGTGCGGCTGCAGTGCGTGTCAAACCAAGCAGCAGTGCCGTCGTTATGGTAATACCTGAACGGGAGGTGCCGGGTATCAGTGCCAGTATCTGCGAGCCACCGATTAGCAGTGCATCTTTCCAGCTCAAAGAATGCTCATCGCGTTCCCGTTTACCGACATGATCTGCCCAGCCTAGAAGCAGGCCAAAGATTATCGTAGTTGCCGCAATCACCAGCGGTGAGCGTAAATCGCCTCCGACTGCCACCTTCATCAGCACCCCGCCAATACCCAGCGGGATAGTGCCGATTACCACTGCCCATGCCAGTTTCGAATATTCGGTATTGGGTCTGCCTGCCAGCGTTAAAGCCCAGTCACGTATCATCGGCACCAGGTCATGGCGAAAATACAATAGCACCGCCGTCAGGCTGCCGACATGAACAGCGACATCAAATGCCAGCCCCTGGTCAGGCCAGCCCAGCAGGCGAGGTAATAAAATGAGGTGGGCAGAACTGGAGACCGGTAAAAATTCTGTAAATCCCTGTACGGCGGCAAGCCATATTGCCTGTATATCTGTCACTACAATTTTCCTCTTAAATCTCTGAATCCAAAACCTGACAGTGGATGGTCATAATTTTTACCCAGGGCAATGATTTTAAAAAGTTCACCCATCTCAGCCGGTGAAGTTAACAACTGTATTTCGTGGTTGATACTGAGCTGCTGCTTCATTAGTGTGTCATTCTCATTATTAATGGCGACCATTTCGGATAACCCGGAGCCAAGCAAAAAATTTGCCTGGGTAGTAAAACCCAGAACATCCATCTCAACCGCAACAGCAGCCTCGGCGACTGCAGTGAAATCAACATGCGCGGTAATATCCTGAATACCGACCATCGTCAGCGGATCAGGGTGCGAATGATGACGATAATGGCACATCAGTGTTCCACCTGTGCGTTGCGGATGATAATACTCATGCCTTGGGAAACCATAATCGATAAGTAAAGCAACTCCCTGCGAGAGTCCTCTGGCGAGCATAGCGACCCAGCCATCAACGGCAGGATTAAGTTCACTGCTGTAGCCGTCAGGCAAACCCAGCTGTGCAACCTTCTCGACCATTTTTTCCGTTGCCTGCGTCGAATCCCACTGGAAACCTGTTTCCGCTGTTTTTACCAGATACTGCTGGGCAATCCCCTGGTCATCAACAGCAAACATTTCTACCGGCATTGCATCAAGCACTTCATTAGCAACTATGACGCCGTTAATAGGCTGTTCTGGCATGCGATCCAGCCAGACAAAACGACCGGCATGCTGCGGGACCAGCTGCTTCAATGTCTGTAGCTGGCGTTGCCGTAAATCAGGAGAAGTCTCCAATATGAAATAATGCTCAGGTAACACCTCGACATTCTCCAGTGCCTTAATCAAGGTTGCTGCAAGTTTGCCGCTGCCGGCTCCAAACTCAAGGATATCGCAGCTATCACCGATTCCTTCAAATATTTCCACAATCTGACGTGCCAGGCATTTTCCAAAGATGTCACCCAGCTCTGGTGCGGTTACAAAATCACCCTCTGCGCCGAACCTCCTCTGGCCAGCGACGTAATAACCCATTGCGGGCGCATATAGCGCCAGGTCCATATATTCCGAAAAAGGGATTGCACCGCCCTTTTTCGCGATCACCTGCTGGATATTTTCAACCAGTTTGCGACTGTGCTCAGCAGAGGCCTTATCTGGCAAGGGTAATCCTGATATATTCTGTGGAGGAAAACTCATTGATGTCCGTAAAAGAAAACAATCCTGTTGTATTAATTACCGGTAGCGCCCACCGGATAGGTGCCTGTATAGCCCGACACCTGCATCAGCAGGACTACCGGGTGATCATTCATTATCATTCGTCAGCCGAGACAGCGCAAAATCTTATCGATGAACTGAACCAGCTCAGGGCCGATTCTGCGGACATGCTGAAGGCCAATCTTTCTGAACCGGAAGAGATCGAACAATTATCTAGGCAGGCGATAAAATGCTTTGGCCAACTCGACGTACTGGTCAATAATGCCTCGCGTTTTTTCCCAACGCCTATGGGCGACGTGACACTGACACAATGGGAAAACCTCGTCAATACGAACCTGCGGGCGCCTTTTTTTCTTACCCAGGCCTTGCAGCAGGAGCTGAAACGAAGCCACGGCTGTGTTATCAACATCACTGATGTCTATGGCCATCGCCCACTGAATAATCACCCGGTCTACTCAATGACAAAAGCCGGCCTGATCATGCTGACAAAATCCCTGTCAAAAGAGATGGGGCCTGAAGTCAGGGTCAATGCTGTTTCTCCCGGCGCCATAATCTGGCCAGATAACGACCTATCAGATGTCAGAAAGCGCGAAATTCTCGACAGCACCAGCCTGCAGCGAATCGGTGGGCCGGATGATATCGCGGAAACAGTCGCATTCCTTGCCAGGGCAGATTATGTCACGGGGCAGGTCATTGCCGTTGACGGCGGACGGTTGATTCATATTTGAATTTGCCCCATATTTTCAGTCAATCACCAGGGCAAAGGGCGACCTAGCCAGCTTTGTAGTTTCTGATTATGCTCAAAAAAGTATGATTGCAGGTACTTTCGATCAGTAGAAGTTAATTTTCTCTTTCTCGCTGCGTTATCAATTTTCAAACGGGAAAGAATTCTCTTAACCACACCAGTCTTATGTGTTGGTTCAGGAGGTTGGCTATCTATCTTATTCAGATGAGGCAAATCCTCTAGCACTGGCTGCATAGAGACTCCCAGATAACCAAGTATATCCGATAATACCTGTTGCGGATTCTGGATCAGTTCCTCGAAAAATACTACCTTCATTTGATCACGCCCAAACAGGCGTTCAAACCTTATGAGATGCTCTATATAGCGACTTCTCTGGAGATAACTGAAGAAAATGTCAGAATGATCAGATTTGATTTTCAACCTTTTGTTTTCTTCAATCAACGCAGACATCAACTCCAGCGTCTCAACATTTTCTTCTACACTAAACTGATAGTGTGACCAAACCCTGTCTAGCGGGTTCCGCAGGATAATAAGCAGTTTCACTTCTGGAATCGTTCGGAAAATGAATTCATCACATCCTTCCGTTGAAAGATAGTCCGGTGTTGCTTCTCCCGCTAAATTATTAACAGGACAAGCTGAAAAAAGGTCACTGTAATCTTCAACAGAATCACCCAGATCTATATTTCGCTTATCGAAAAAATGTACCTCCTTAGTTTCAGGAAAAAATATTGACGGTTGCCTGCGGAGTAATTCATGCAAAGTTGTTGTTCCACAACGCATACCACCGATGATCAGGAAATCAGGAACATTCAAAACAGAGGACCTTCTCAGTTAGATCAAAAGAATATTGAATGTACTCTATAACCGGAAACAGCCCACCAGGTCGAAACATCAGGCTAACAACAATTACTAGTGAATCACTCATTGATGGAACATCACCCTGGTTGAATATTATAAAATGAAAGGGCGTTGCAAAATATCTACTTGCCACAAATCCTGATTAGAAAAGTCTCCTTCTTCCCACAACCGAGAAAAACTCAATCCCAGCTCAGGGTGTATACCTGCAGGTGCCAGATCAGCCAGGGGCTTTAGCACAAATGCATTGTGCGTAATCTCCTGCCGCGGGATATCCCAATGATCATCATGACGAACAAGGTCACCATATATCAACAAATCGAGATCCATGGTTCGTGAAGTAAAACGCTCTTCGCCGCGTTTGCGCCCGCAGGATTTCTCAATCTGACTGAGGATCTTGTCAATTTCCTGCAGCGAGCGTTTTGTATCGAAGCCCACGACCAGGTTGATGAAGTTGTCTCCGTCAAACCCTACCGCAATGGATTCATAAACTGGTGACAGCTCGATGGGTGAAAACTCAGAACGAATTGCATCCAGTGCCCTGGGAACATGAAGGCCAGCCTGCTGATTACTGCCGACACTGAGGTATACCTGTGTCACTCAAGCTTGCCTCGCTCTATGATGACACCAACATCGCGCCCGCCATTAATCGCACCTTTTTTATTCAACTTGATACGGCACCAGGGAATTTCAAACTCATCAATGAGAATATCGGCAATTTTTTCTGCCAGTGCTTCGACCAGATCAAAATGGTTGTCTTCGATAAATCCAATAACTCTCTTGGCGACTTCCTTGTAGTTGAGTGTGTCCTGAAGTCGATCGCTGGCTGCAGAAATGCGAATATCTGTTCCCATATCCAGGTCTAATGTCAATTGCTGAGTAATCTGCTTTTCCCATTCCCAGACACCAATTTGCGCATTAGCGACCAGCCCATGCAGGTAAATAATGTCCATCATGTCGCACCCATATTTTTTGCATTCAATTTATTCATACTCCAGGTATTTCCAGCTCGGATATTTTCCATCTCGGCCTGATAGCCACTGCAATACCTTCTGACTCACCGGCCAGTAAGCGCAAGCAGCCAACGTAAGCAATCATTGCACCATTATCAGTACAGAACTCAGGGCGCGGGAAAAAGACATCGATATTTTCCTGCTCTGCCATCTCCGCCAGTTTACTGCGTAATGACTGATTTGCCCCTACACCGCCAGCGACAACCAGCTCATTGCGCCCTGTCTGTCTTAGTGCCCGTTTAGCCTTGATGACCAGGGTATCAGTTGCAGCATCCTGGAATGCGTGGGCTATATCTGCACGAGTCTGTGCCGTTAACTGGTGTTCATCATTTTCATGTTCACGTGCCGTTGTCAGGGTAAATGTCTTTAATCCACTAAAACTGAAATCAAGGCCGGGCCGGTCTGTCATTGGTCGAGGAAATTTGAAGCATCCCGCTATGCCTTTTTCTGCTTCTTTTGAGACCGATGGCCCTCCTGGATAACCCAGGCCAAGCAGCTTGGCTGTCTTGTCAAAAGCCTCACCAACAGCATCGTCCAGCGACTCGCCAAGAATATTGTATTCTCCTACACCGGCAACATCGGCCAGTAATGTATGGCCGCCCGAGACCAGTAAAGCGATAAAAGGAAACTGTGGGCGTCTTTCTTCCAGCATGGGAGCCAGCAAGTGCCCTTCCATATGATGCACTCCGATAGCGGGTACAGCCAGACCAAGCGCAAGGGCCTGGCCCATTGAAGCGCCTACCAGCAAGGCACCCGCAAGACCCGGGCCTCGGGTATATGCCACACCATCAACATCAGACAACAACAGCTGTGCTTGCTCAAGCAACTCCCTGACCAGGGGGACTAATTTACGGATATGGTCACGCGCAGCCAATTCAGGCACAACACCGCCATATTCTGCATGCATGGCTACCTGTGAATACAGGCGATGAGCCAGCAACCCTCGCTCACTGTCGTAGAGGGCAACAGCCGTCTCATCACAGGAAGTTTCTATACCCAGTACCAGCATGATGATTCTGAAATATCTTGAATCTAAGACTTATTAACCAGGGTCACCGGGCAAGCGGATATAACTACACTGCATCTGCAAAGAACTGGCTGTATTGCTGATTGATGCGAGGCAGGCATGCTCCCTGCTCGGAGGCAACCATGCTGCAATCCGGATCAGGTATTGCTGCTCTCCATCATTGCTCAATGGCTCAGCATTCAGGCGCACAATATTGGCATCAAACTCCATAAACACCTCTGTCAGTCGTGCAACCAGTCCCGGATGGTCGCCACCCTGGATAGTGATGCGATGAGTAATTTCGGTATTCGCAGCGGGCTTGGGAGAAAACTCAAAATCCACCACCTGAATTTCAGCATCGCTCAATTCAGGTAAAGATGCGAGGGCATCTTTCAGCCCTGCCTTTGACACATCAGATGCAGATTCACAAACCGCGGTAAATTTTGCCCCGCTGCCGAGAACTGTAAAACTGGTCGAGCCCAGGTTTATGCCAAGATCAAACAGGCAGCCGCTGATGGCAGAAACCAGACCTGTTTTGTCCGATGAGAGGACGCTAACGAGATAAACATTGTGCATATAATTACTCCGACAAAATATTTTATCAGTCAGATTCTACCGATAGACCGTTGCCGGGTCAGCAATTGTCTGAATTAATTAATGAGTAAGCCTGCTGATTCAAGGTTAAACGCCAGGAACTCGGTACTATAATAAATCTTGACGCCCGCTGAGACGTCAAGATATATGTACAAAAATATAAAAGATGGTTATAATGATCTGCTAACCAAATTATTTATGTTTTTATAAAGGAAACCATTGCATGCCAAGTGTACGTATCCGCGAAGGCGAACCATTTGATATCGTTCTCCGTAAATTTCGCCGTTCTTGCGAAAAAGCAGGCGTTTTTACAGAAGTTCGTCGCCGTGAGGCCTATGAAAAGCCAACCACTGTCCGCAAACGCAAGATGGCTGCTGCGAAGAAACGTGAAATGAAACGCATTTCACGCGACCGTCAGAACCTCTCTCGCAAATTCTAGAATCCACCTGATTTATCACATCCCCCTGGTATGACTTCCATAAAGGACAGGCTCGCCAGTGACATGAAGCAGGCAATGCGCGATAAGGATATCGTACGCAAAGATACCTTGCGCATGTTGCGAGCGGCTATTCAGCGGCGTGAAGTTGATGAACGAGTAGAACTCGATGAAGTGCAGGTGCTTGCCGTCATTGAGAAGCAGGTCAAGCAAGCACGCGATTCCATCGCCCAGTTTGAGCAGGGTGGGCGCCAGGACCTCGCTGAGAAAGAGAAAAATGAGCTTGATGTGCTGATCAGCTATCTGCCAGCACAACTGTCAGCGGAAGAAATCGAACATCACATTAAATCCGTTATTGATGAAACCGGCGCTAATAGCATGAAGGATATGGGCAAAGTCATGGGTAAGCTCAAGCCATTACTGCAGGGCAAGGCCGACATGGCGGCCGTCAGTGCAAGCATTAAAAACCAGCTGCAAGGATAATCTCGAAACACCCTCTTCCTGAAGTGCATTACCAACACCTCGTCGATCCTGCAGAGGTATCGTCAGTTTCAATATTTCAACGGCAAGGTGCTTGCAGCATTTTCACAGCTAACGACATCCTGTCATCAACCCCATTGGCCATCACGGCTCTATGCAATAGTTTTTCTTTTGCAATTGCTTAGTCGCTCAGATACTGGGAATATTGAGCTCAACATGCTCATCCACAACACAACTAAAGCGTCCTTAAGTGCCAGTTCCGGCAGAATATTTCTCAAATGACCGGTCGTATTCCACCAGAATTTATTGACCAGCTACTGGCACGCGCAGACATAGTCGAAATCATCGACAGCCGCGTCCCGTTAAAAAAGGCAGGTCGTGAATACAAGGGCTGCTGCCCTTTTCATGATGAAAAAACTGCATCTTTTACCGTCAGCCCCGGCAAGCAGTTCTATCATTGTTTTGGCTGCGGAGCCCATGGCACGGCAATTGGCTTTCTGATGGAATATGACCACCTCGGCTTCCGCGAAACCATTGAGGAACTGGCAACACGCTATAGCATGACCGTGCCTGAAAGTGCCGGAAGTGAAACAACCGCTGAGCGCCGCAAACAGGCTGACCTGTACAGCATACTGGGACTAGCCAACAGGCATTTTCAGCAACGCTTACGCGAAGACGAGTCAGCAAAAAACTATCTAATACAGCGCGGCCTGTCAGGCGAAATCGCCGCCCGTTATGAACTCGGCTATGCGCGGGAAAGCTGGGATGACCTTCTCAATGCCCTGACTGAAAAAAACATCTCTGTAAAAGACCTGGATATGGCCGGCCTGGTTTCCATCAATGACCAGGGACGCACATATGACAAATTTCGTGGGCGCATAATATTTCCTATCCACGATCAACGGGGGCGGGTTATTGCATTCGGAGGAAGAATTCTTGGTGATGGGGAGCCAAAATATCTCAACTCCCCAGAAACACCCGTCTTTCACAAGGGCAAGGAACTCTATGGCCTGCACCAGGCATTAAATGTCATCAGCAAACAGCGCCAGGCACTGGTAGTAGAAGGTTATATGGATGTCATTGCCCTCGCCCAGGCAGGAATTGACAATGCCGTAGCGGCACTCGGTACTGCAACCACTCAGGCACATATAGAAAGGCTATTTCGTCAATGTAATGAGATCATTTTCTGCTTTGATGGTGACCGCGCTGGTCGCCAGGCAGCCTGGAGAGCGCTGGAAAACTCGCTACCATCGATGCGAGACGGTCGACAGGCCAGTTTCCTTTTTCTGCCCGAAGGTGAAGACCCGGATACCTATGTCAAAAAACTCGGCCGTGAAGACTTCATTCAGCAGGTTCAGCAGCAGTCTCTGCCGCTACCCGAGTATATGCTTAACCACCTGGCTGAAGGTATCGACCTTCAGCGCATGGATGGAAAGGCCAAGCTCGCAGGCCTGGCACGGCCATTATTAAACAACCTGCCCCGAGGAACTCTTAAGGCCCTGTTGCTGCAGGAACTGGCTCACATAACACATATGGATGAAGCGAGCCTGACAGAGCTGATGCAGGATGACGAAAAACCCGTACCTTCACGACAAAAAAGCCCGGCAACAAAATACAAAAAACATAATCTGATCGGCAAAACACTTAGCCTCCTGCTTGATCAACCAATGATGGCTCTTGATGTCCCCAATCTTGAGCGCCTGCGAAGCCTGGAGCTGGCAGGAATGGACGTTCTATGCCAGATTATTGAATCAATCAAAGTTAGCCCTGACTTGACAACTAGTGCTATAATCGAGCGTTTTCGTGAAAAGATTTATTACGATCGCCTGTGTGAGTTGGCTAGCTCCAGAATTGATCTTGAGGATGATGCCGTAAAAACAGAGTTTACTGATGCCATTAACCGTCTGCATATAATGGCCATCGATCAGGAAACCGGGAAAATTACATCCCGCTCAACTAAACTCAATGAAGAAGACAAATTGAGGCTGCGAAACCTGCAGCAGGAAAGATTTACTCTAAAGCAATAGCCAAAACAAGGTTTGAAAAGATTGATTTTCTAATTATTAGCACTATCTTCATCATATTACGAATCAAATTAACACTCAGCAACCGGACATAGTCTGCATGGATCTTGAAACTAAACGCTTACAACTAAAGAAACTCATTATCAAAGGTCGCGAACAGGGTTTTCTTACCTACAGCGAGATTAATGACCATCTTCCGGAAGACGTTCATGACACGGATCAGATAGAAAATGTTGTGCAGATGATCAATGATATGGGCATTGACGTCTATGATCAGCCGCCTGATGCTGACAGCCTGATCATGAAAGCCGAAACAACTGATGAATCAGTTGTCGAAGAAGCAGAAGCTGTTCTTACCTCTGCAGTGGAAAGTGAATTCGGACGCACTACTGACCCGGTTCGTATGTACATGCGCGAAATGGGCACTGTCGACCTGTTGACTCGCGCAGATGAAATAAAACTGGCCAAACGCATCGAGGAAGGTATCCGTCAAAGTATGGGCGCCTCAGCTACCAGTCCTTTTATTATTGAATCATTACTGGAAAAGATCCAGTTGATCGAAAACGAGGAAATGCGCCTGACGGATCTACTACTTGGCTACATTGATCCGAATGAGCCTGATGACATCCCTACTCCTGCCCAGGTTGCTGTCGGTGCAGAGAAAAATGATTCTGAAGAAGATGATGAGCCTACCGGTCCAGACCCGGAAGAAGCGGCGCAGCGCTTTAAAAGTCTTAAGCGCCTGTATAACCGCCTGATCAAAGCCATTGCTGAAAAAGGCTCGCAAGATAAATCTGTTAAAAAGATTCAAAAGCAACTATCCGAAGAATTTCTCGAGATTAGGTTTACCCCGAAACAGACCCACATGTTCATTACCGGTGTAAAAACCATGGTAGGCGAAATTCGTCAGAGTGAACGTGAAATCATGCGCATTACAGTTAAGCAGGGCCGGATTTCCAGAAAGGTCTTCATCCAGGCCTTCCCCGGCCATGAGACTGAAATTGAGTGGCTGGACAACATTATTGAATCCGGTGATGGTGATACATCCGTACTGACAGGAAAACGTGACCGCATTGCCAGCCTGGCGGCTCGACTGACTGCTATTGAAGAGGTTGCCGGACTACCTATTCACGAATTAAAAGAAATTAACCGCCTGGTGTCCATTGGTGAAGCGAAGGCACGTCGTGCCAAAAAAGAAATGGTCGAAGCCAACCTGCGCCTGGTCATTTCTATCGCAAAAAAATACACCAATCGTGGACTGCAATTCCTTGACCTCATTCAGGAAGGCAATATCGGCCTGATGAAAGCGGTAGATAAATTTGAATACCGTCGTGGCTATAAATTCTCCACCTATGCAACCTGGTGGATTCGACAGGCAATCACCCGCTCAATTGCTGATCAGGCGCGCACTATTCGCATCCCTGTTCACATGATAGAAACGATTAACAAGCTTAATCGCATTTCACGCCAGATCATGCAGGAGCTCGGCCGTGAAGCGACGCCTGAAGAACTCGCTGAACGCATGGAAATGCCGGAGGAAAAAATCCGCAAGGTATTGAAAATTGCCAAAGAACCTATCTCCATGGAAACACCTATTGGTGATGACGAAGATTCGCATCTTGGTGACTTCATTGAGGACAAGAACATTGAAGCACCGATGGATTCAGCTACCGGCTCTGGCCTGAAGTATGCCACAACTGATATTCTTGGCACGTTGACACAACGTGAAGCCAAGGTTCTGCGTATGCGCTTCGGCATTGGCATGAATACCGACCATACTCTGGAAGAAGTAGGTAAACAATTTGACGTCACACGTGAACGTATTCGTCAAATCGAGGCCAAGGCGCTGCGCAAGTTGCGCCATCCTTCGCGCTCGGAACATCTGCGAAGCTTCCTTGAGCCGAATCAATGATCTAATTCGGGCCTATAGCTCAGTTGGTTAGAGCAGGGGACTCATAATCCCTTGGTCCGGGGTTCGAGTCCCTGTAGGCCCACCAACAAACACCTGAAAACATGGATGTTTTTAGTTGAAGAGTCTCCGACTCGGTACCGATGGGTACAAAAAAGGTACACGCCTGATGTTTCAACCGAAACGGAGGTAAACACCATGGCAACAATCATAAAAACCGATGCTGGCACCTACAAAGCCATAGCCCGCAACAGCGGCGACCCCTGGCAAGTAAAACTTTCAAGAAGAAAGGCGATGTCATCTGCACAGGAACACCTGTTGCTCATATGCTTGCGTTATTGTCAGAACCGATGTGGAATGCTATTAATCCTTGATGCTATATTTTGAGTTAGAATTCAGAAACCTTCGGGAATAACTCGTTAAATATAATGCTCAATATATCCCAAAAGGTACTTTGCCACTCAAAATAAGAAAACCGCATGCTAGTGTGACATCAGAACTGGGATGATCATTGACGAGAGTATGGATTGGGTAACGCCGCCGAATATTTTTTGTCGAATACTGGGGGTGCCGTAACCGCCCATGATCAGAATATCAATATCGTTATCAGCTATCTGATTCAGTATAGTGGTTTGTATATCGAAGGTACCCGGCTCAAGGTATCTTGCTTTTGCATTAATTTCGTGTCTTTCCAGGTGTTCTATTAGTTCTTCAATGAGGACGTCTTCCGGGGTTGCCTTTTTGCTGGCAATAACCAGTATGGTAACTTCTTTTGATTTGGACAGAATCGGCATCGCATCGTGTAACGCCCGTGTGCCTGCAGGTGATCCATCCCAGGCGACCATGGCATTTTTACAGGGTATTCTGTGGGCGCCGATATAGGGCATAAAGAATATGGGGCGGCCACAGTGCAGCAAGACGTCTTCGGCGAATTCCATCAGACGGGAATAGTTTTCCCTGTCTGGGTTGGGTTGTCTTAACATGACCAGATCATAATTTCTGGCGTATTGTGCCATCTTGCGTGCGCCTGCGGCCAGCTTGCCCGGAATGACAATCGTATTAACTGTCAGCCCTTCTTTTTTGCCAGCCTCGATGAATTCCTCTGCGAGTTGATGTGCAAACTGCTTGGCAATGACAGCGTAAGCGTCCTCATCCTTAACCCTGAGATGTTCTGGCTTTATTGCTTCAAGAGATACACCTGTTAGTTTTGCACCATGGGCTTTTGCCATATAAAAGGCGGCCTGTATGCGAACCGGGTTGCTTTTGCCATCATCAAGAAATACCAGTATGTCCTTGTAGTTCATATTTGTTCCAGTTAGATATTGTTGCGTTCAATTGTCCAGGGTAGTCTGACTGTTTTGGATGCACTGCAATAAGGTATAAAAACAGTATTAATGCGACATCAGTACGGGTGTAAGCATTGTTGACAGTAAAGAGCGTGTTACGCCACCGAATATTTTCTGTTTCAGGGTTGGTGTCCCGTAGCCACCCATTATCAACATATCAATGTCATTATGTGAAATCGTATTGAGAATTGTTGCTGCCACACCGGATGTACCGGGTGAAACGTATTCAATATGAGAGGATATACCGTGTCTTTGCAAGTGAGCTGACAACGTCTCTGCCTGTACATCGCTTTTGCTTTCCAGCTGCTTCTTGCTTTGTACTATAAGAATGGTGACATCCTCGGTTTGTTCCAGCATTGGAAGGGCGTCATGTATGGCACGTGCTGCAGCGGGCGTGCCATCCCATGAAATGAGTGCCTTTTTACATGGGATCTTGTTGGCACCAATATACGGTATAAAGAAAATAGGGCGACCACTGTATAGCATCACTTCTTCTGCAAATCCCAGCATACGCAAATAGTTCTTGCTATCAGGGTTTGGTTGACCCAGTACGATCAGATCTGAGTTCCGTCCATAGTGTGCCATTTTGTTGGCACTGGTCTCGGAGTTTCCTTCGATAATAATTGACTCAAAATCAATTTCTGCAGTGCTGGCCCTTGCAGAAAATTCTGCAGCGAGGCTTTCTGCCATTTGCCTGGATTTCAGGGCAGTAAACTTGTCATCATCCGAATTCAGCTTTTCTGGCCGTAATGTTTGCAGAGCAGCTCCAGTCAGTCGGGCACCATGTGATTTGGCCAGGTAAATAGCCATATCTACACGCTCGTTATGGCTTTTGCCATCATCAAGAAATACCAGTATGTCCTTGTAGCTCATAACTGTTCCTGTCAAATGATATGAGAGCAGATGTCTAATACATTGGTGTGCTAGATCGCCAGGTATTCTTCGCGCAGTTCATTATTATCAAGTACTTCCTGGGCGGTGCCATCAAATACCACTTTACCCATATCGAGAATTACAGCACGGTCGGACAACTTCAGTGCAGCCACGGCATTTTGTTCAACGATGATTGTGGTCATGCCGAGTTCACGAATACTTTCCAGAATACGCTCAATCTCCTGCACGATCACCGGTGCAAGGCCTTCATAAGGTTCGTCAAGCAGCAGCAGTTTGATGTCACGAGCCAGGGCTCGCGCAACGGCTAGCATCTGTTGTTCGCCACCTGATAGGGTCACTGCTTCCTGTGCACGACGTTCCGCTAGCCGCGGGAAGTGTTCATAAATACGCTCCTTGGACCAGCCAATGGGTGGTGCAATCTGCGCCAGATCAAGGCTCTCTTCAACTGTCAGACCGGCAATGATGCGGCGATCTTCCGGTACCAGCGCAATACCATTCTGCGCTGCCTGATAGGATTTCATATTATGTATCGCCTGGTGATCGAGCCAGATTTCCCCATGCTGCATTTCCGGCGAATCCGTGCGCGCGATAGATCGCAGGGTCGAGGTTTTGCCGGCACCGTTACGGCCAAGCAGTGCCAGGATCTCGCCCTCGCGAATATCGAAGTTGACACCCTGTACGATATAGCTTTCTCCGTAGTAGGAGTGCATATCCCAGCAGGAAAAGTATGCGTGCGTGCCGCCCACATTTTTTACGGGAGCTGATGCCGGCGCCTTGAAATTACCGATATCGCCGATGATTTCATGTTCACTCATAATTCTGTAGTTCCCAGGTAAGCTTCACGGACTTTAGCATGGCCTTTAATTTCATCAGGCTTGCCCTCTGCTATGATGGTACCCTGTGCCAGTACACTGATGTGATCAGCAAGGCTGAATACCACGTGCATGTCATGTTCAATGATAATTTTAGTCATACCGCCTTCCTTGATTTGTTTCAGTAGCTCAATGGTGCGGTTGGTATCATGACGTGCCATACCAGCAGTGGGCTCATCCAGTAACAATAGTGTAGGGTGCTGGATCAGGCACATAGCCATTTCAAGCCGGCGCTTATCACCACGTGACAGACTGCCCGCACGTATGTCGCAGCTATCTGCCAGTCCCAGGTCGTCAAGGTAATGCATGGCTTCACCTTTCAACTGTGTCTCGTTTCTCAGCCACTTGAACACATCAAATTTAAAGGCACCGTCACGCGTGGCAAAGGCCGGAATCATGACGTTATGCAACAGGGATAATTCCGGAAAAATTTCCGGGGTCTGGAACACACGCGATACACCCAGCTGATTAATGCCATGGGGTGTCATGCCATCAGTCAGATCCTGACCGGCAAACATGATAGAGCCACTGTCGGGTACCAGTTTTGCAATAATTGTATTGAGCAGCGTGGATTTGCCGGCGCCGTTGGGACCGATAATCGCATGTGTGGTGCCTTCCTTGACCTTGAGATTAATATTGGAAAGCGCCTTCAGGCCGCCAAAGCTTTTGTTGACGCCTGATATCTCGAGTACGTAGTTATCTTGCATATCTTACTCCCGCATCCGCTTGACCCAGGCCGTCAGGCGGCTGATGGCCTCCATGATGCCACCGGGCATGAAGATGATCACGATCACAAACAACACGCCCAGCGTCATATGCCAACCATCTCCTACAAATGGACTGACTATGGTTATCACGATATTTTCCAGCCACTCGGGCAGAAAGCTAAAGGTTGCCTGCAGGCTCGATTCATTAATCGCCGAGAAGATGTTTTCAAAATACTTGATTACAACAGCGCCAATCAGTGGACCTATCAAGGTGCCAACCCCGCCGAGGATGGTCATTAGCACCACTTCACCGGAAGCGGTCCATTGCATACGTTCGGCACCGGCCAGCGGGTCAACAATAACCATGAGTGCACCTGCCAGTCCGGCGTACATACCGGAGATGACAAAGGCAGTCAGCAGGTAAGGACGTGGGTTGTAACCCGTATACTCCATCCGTGTCTGGTTGGACTTGATTGCTACCAGTTTCATGCCAAAAGGAGAACGAAAAACCCGCATGGCCAGGTAAAAACCCAGGATCAGCATGATCGCGCAGAAATAATATCCACTATAGCCGGTCATCTCAATGCCGAAGAAGCTACCAACCGGTGATCCTTCGATCTGCACACCAAATGCATTGTCCAGTACACGTGGGTCATCACGCAAAACACGCAAGCCAGTCTCGCCGTTGGTAATCGGTGTCAGGACCGAGTAGGCCAGGTTATACCCCATCTGTGCAAAAGCCAGTGTGAGAATGGCGAAATAGATCCCGGTTCTTCGCAAGCTGACATAACCGATGGCTGCGGCAAAAATACCGGATAGCAGTATGGCAAATATAACTGCGGGTACCGGATTCATGCTCAATAGCTTGAATGACCAGGCCGCAGTATAGGAACCGACACCGAGAAAGACCGCATGGCCAAATGACAGATAACCGGTCAGGCCAAACAGGATGTTATAACCGATGGCAAACAGGCCAAAGATGGCAAATTTCTGTAACAGGTCGGGATATCCCGCACCGATAAGTTTTCCCCATAGCGGTGCAGTCAATACGACGATGATAAATATAATCAGGCCCAGACTGTCTTTACGCTTCGATGAGGGATTAATGGAATCCATTCATACTCTCCTTTAATCCTTACCCATCAAGCCGCGAGGCCTGACAAGTAAAACTATAACAGCGACCAGGTAGATAATAATCTGGTCGATTCCAGGGATGATTGATTTGACTTCGTTCATGGAGGCGAAAGACTGCAGGATGCCTAACAAGAAGCCGGCAGCAACGGCACCACCCAATGAGCCCATGCCGCCAACAACGACCACTACGAATGACAGCACGAGGAAATCCATACCCATGTGATAATCGGGCGGCAGGATAGGCGTGTACATAGCGCCCGCAAGACCCGCCACTACTGCAGCGACGCCAAAAACAATGGTAAATGCTCGTTCCACATTAATACCGAGCAGGCCGACGGTTTCCCGGTCATGCATGCCGGCCCGCACGACCATACCGAAAGTCGTATATTTCAGGAAGGCGAAAACAGAACCAATAATTGTGACTGAAAATAACAGGTAGATAAGTCGCCACCAGGGATAAACCAGGTTCTCGCCAAGTCCAAGGGCGGCACCGATACTTGCACTACCGGAAACGATATCCGGTGCGGGGGTGGGGATCGGGTTGGCGCCAAAATTGGCCTTGATGATCTCCTGGATAATGATCGCCAGGCCAAAAGTTACCAGAATCTGGTCGGCATCACCGCGTTTGTAAAAATATTGTATCAGGCCACGTTCCATGATCAGACCAATCAATAACATGACCGGTATGGCGACCAGGATAGAAATGGGTACGGCATAGTCAATTATCATGGAGCCTGTATCACCCCACCAGATCTCGAGGTAGGGGGTTTCTTTATAGGCGTCAAAGAAGGTGATGCCTTCGTCTTTCACCTTGCTGGAAATAGTCAGTATTTTATGTACCGTTACCGATACAAAGGCACCGAGCATGAACAGGGCGCCGTGTGCAAAGTTAACAACGCCTAGCGTGCCGAATACCAGCGTCAGGCCCAGAGCGATCAGTGCATAGGCAGCGCCTTTGTCCAGGCCATTGAGAAGTTGTATAAGTATGGAATCCATAGTCTTTACGCTTTTTCTTTTGTTAGGGATTGAGAATACCGGCCGCCTTGCGGCGGCCGATAGTCACACACTAACTATGATGCCTTACAGGAGCCCAGCTCGCCGCCCAGCATTGAGGCAGGATACTCAACCTGTTTACGTGGTACTTGCTGTACAACCTCGAGCAGGTCGAACTGAGAAGACGGATTCTGGTTGCCGCGCACCACCAGTACGTCTTTAAAGCACTGATGGTCGTCAGCACGATATTCGGTCGGGCCGTTGCCCGCACCATCGAATATGTGACCTTCAAGTTCTGCAATTACAGCACATGGGTCGAACGTACCCGCACGTTGACATGCATCTGCATACAGCATAGTCTGAACGTAGCAGGTGTGCGCAGCCTGTGATGGCGGGAAGCCGTACTCGGCACCGAAAGACTTAACGAATGCCTGAGAACCTGCATCCTGCAGTGACCAGTTCCAGTTGGTAGAACCAAAGATGCCCTTGATGTTCTCACCGGCACCCTGTGCCATCAGACGAGAGAACAGTGGCACCACGATCTGGAAGTCCTTACCGTTAACCTGCTTGTCACGCAGACCAAACTGCACGGCCTGGGTCAGGGAGTTAACCATATCCTTACCATAGTGGTTCAGAACCAGTACGTCGGCACCGGAGTTCAATACCGGCGTGATGTACTGAGAGAAGTCACCGGCACCCAGTGGGGTACGTACCGCTGCCTTGGTTTTCCAGCCCAGTGCTTCGGTGTACTTCTTGATGGAACCTTCCTGTGACCAGCCCCAGGTGTAGTCAGCGGTCAGGTGGTAAGCAGTACGGTCTTTACCGAATTCTTTTTCCAGTACCGGACCCAGTGCAGCACCTGACATCTCGGTGTTGAAGAAGTGACGGAAACCATACTTACGTTTGTCCTTACCCGTGGTGTCGTTTGAGTGGGTCAGACCAGCCATGAAGACGACACCGGCTTCCTGACACAGGGATTGCACTGCAATTGCCACACCGGAAGATGAGCCACCAGTGATCATCAGGGCACCATCCTTTTCTATCATACGCTTGGCTGAAGAACGCGCCGCATCTGATTTGGTCTGGGTATCACCTGTTACATAGGCGACTTTCTTGCCGTTGACACCGTCACCTTTCAGGGAAAGCGGCTTGATGGTGTTCATCATACCGCCATCGCCTTCACCATTGATGTGTTTAACCGCCAGTTTATATGCGCGTAATTCGTCCGCGCCCTCGTCGGCATATGCGCCTGTCTGGGGTACGTTGAAACCTAAAGTTACAGTCTTGCCTTTGGGAGCATTAACGTAAGCGTGCGCATTGTTGATAAAAAACATAGGCGCGCTGGTTGCTACTGCACCGGCAACTGAAGCCTTCAGGAAACCACGACGAGACAATGTGCCGAATTTTTTGATATCGTCAGTCATTACCTTATTCTCTCCTTTGATATTAAATTATTTCCGGGAAGAGAATAGTTACAAACTCCCCCAGCTTATGGTCAAAGTGCCCGGAAAACAGACGCTATGACGTTAGCCGACTATGACTATGTTAAAATAGGTTAACAATTAGACTTTGGTCTAATATGATGAGGCAGACGATGTAGAATAGTCTGCAACTAACGGTTAAATCGCTCATAAGTCGTTGATATTATTCGGCACTTATCAACGATTTTATCCGCACGTATTTCATGGAGATATTGAACTTATTATGGCTGTTCAGGTTCTGGTTGCCGATGATCACCCCTTGTTCCGTGAGGCCATTGTACATTTACTAAAAAGGACGATAGCCGAGGTTGTCATCTACGAAGCCAGTAGCCTGGCAGAATCCAAAGACATGCTTTCCGAACACCGAGGGGTTAGTCTACTACTGCTTGACCTGAAACTGAGCGATACCAATGGTATTGATGGCCTGTTGTATCTGAAAAAAACCTATCCTTCCTTACCTGTTGTTGTGATATCCGCCTATGACAGCCAGTCAGTTATTCAGGATTCTCTTCGTTATGGAGCCAGTGGTTTTATACCAAAGCACCTGGGCATGGACGATATAGCTGAAGCGATTAATAGTGTGCTGGTAGGTGATGTCTGGTTTCCCGGCCTGGACGATATGCAGGATAGCGGGACTCAGGGAGCAGCGGACCATGCGGATTTTTCCGAACTCACGGCAACACAGATAAAGGTGTTGTCACTATTGCGCGACGGCAAGCCGAGCAAGGAAATGGCTGACATCCTTTTGGTGACAGAGGCAACAGTCAAGGCGCACCTGACAGAAATCTATCGCAAGCTGAATGTCCGTAACCGCACGCAGGCGGTGGTACTGGCTAAAGGACTGGAACTCCCCGAGGCTTAAGCGACGGATTCAGGTTGAATCAGGGGCCGGCCTCGGCGGCGAGCTTACGGTCGATAAATGCGGCCTGTAGTGTGGCACGCAGTTTGGCGGGTTCAACGGGCTTTGCCAGATATTTAAAGCCGAGTAACAATGTATCTTCCTCCAGCTGGTGGTCCTGTTCGGCGGTCACAATGACGCCAAGAAAACTGTCGTGTTTGCGTTGGTAGTTTTTTAGCAAATCCAGGCCCTTGTGGCCATCGTTTAGCTGGTAATCCATCAGCACAACATCAAAATCCTGCTCATCTTCCGCCAGCTCATCAAACAGGTTTGCATCCTGCAGGCAGGTGACATGGGCACCCCACCTTTCCAGTACGGTCCGCGTGGCATTAAGGATTTCCCGGTCATCATCAACGCACAGTATCTGAATGCCTTCCAGCCATCGTTTCTGAAAGTTCTGATAGTCATAGGTATCGGCCTTGACGGCCTTTGCCTTGCATCTGGGTACAGTGATGCTAAAACAGCTGCCGATCCCAGGGGCGGACCTCATGTTGATTTCATGTCCCAGTAAACCCGCCATGCGCTCGCATATCGCGAGTCCCAGGCCGGCGCCTTCACTGCTTTCCTTTAGTTGCTGGAATTCCTGAAAGATAGCGGCTGCGTGCTCATCAGGTATGCCGATACCGGAATCGCGTACCTCGATGCGAATATTACCCCCCTCGCGACGACCCACAACCATTACTGATCCCTTGTTTGTATAACGAACGGCGTTGGATACAAAATTCTGTAGCACACTTCGCAAAAGGGTAATGTCGCTTCTGGTGCCCATTGATGAGGGCACCACACGTAAGCGAATATTTTTTTCAGTGGCGAGAACACTGAACTCGTTATCGATAGCAGTAAAGATTTGCTGTAATGGAAAACGTGAGATATCCGGCTTCATACTGCCAGAGTCGAGTCTTGAGATATCGAGCAGGGCCTTCAACAGAGACTCTGCTGTTGTTAGTGCAGACAACGCGTTTCTGGCCAGGCTTTCCTTGTCAGAATCACCTTCCACGGCAAGATCTTCCCGTAGTGCGCTCATATATAGTTTTGACGCGCTCAGTGGCTGCGTGAGGTCATGGCTGGCAGCCGCAAGGAAATGTGTTTTACTTTTGGTGGCGTCTTCAGCACGCTGTTTGGCCTCCTGAAGTTCGAGGTTTACCATGGAAAGCATTTCAGTTCTTTCATCGACTTTACGTTCAAGGTTCAGGTTGGTGGCTTCCAGTTCACGTTCAGCCTGCTTAAGCTCGGTAATATCGGTAAATGTGGTGATAAAGCCACCGTCCGGCATTCTTGCGCCCCGGGTTTGAATAACACGGCCATCATGCCAGTGGCGGACAAAGCTATAGGGTTGTCCATGTCGCAGGTAATTCATACGTTTATGAATTTCATTTTCATGCTGTGACCTGGGTATGCTGGACATGCTGCCCAGTCCACGTTCTGCGTTATAACGGATGACATCCTCGATAGGCTTGCCCGGCTGCAGGAAGTTATCAGGGAAATCAAACAGCTCAACATAGGTACGGTTCCAGGCCGTAAGGCACAGGTGTTGATCTACAACACTGACACCCTGGTTGATGTTATCAATCGCTGTCTGAAGAATTTCACGGTTAAATTGTATTGCCTCGCCCGTGGTGCCAAGTAGATGAAAAAGTTCATCTTCACTTTCGATGTCTGATGCAGCGGTCCTGATGAGATGTTCTGCGGTTGCGCCACCGATGCTGCTGGTTAACAGGTGTTCGGCCTGCTTGATAATTTCCTGGTCTGCGAGTTTTTCCGAACTTACGTCGACGTCATACCCGTGTTCAAGGAAGAAGCGACGCGTGCGGTCTTCTCCGGTAAACCGGCTACATAACTCGAACAGGTCCTGTATACGAAAGCTGATTTTAGTTCTATGTGGCTGTGCCGGAGGCTTGTCAGACTGCTCTACATAGGCACTGGCCTGTAGCTTGTCGGTAAAGTTTGCTTCTGCACGCAACGACATAAAAATATAAAAGCTGATGTTGAATAACAGGCTCCAGAATACGCCATGGGTTAAATAGTCATCAAAGCCGATGCCGAACAATGCCTGTGGGCTCAGCCATGCAATGCCAATAAATCCGCCGGCCAGAAAATCATCCGGCAGGAAGGGGGCGCTGGACAGCGATGGTAGTAATAATGTGTATAACCAAATGATGAAACCGGCAGTCATGCCCCAGAAAGTGCCATTGCGGTGTGCTTTCTTCCAGTACAGACCGCCGATAATGGCAGGCATGAACTGTACGGCGGCAGCGAACGACAGCAGGCCGATGCTATACAGTGGCCTGTTGCTGGCGGCGATCTGGTAATAGCCGTAGGCCAGTATCATCAATATCAGGATCGTCGTTCTGCGGATCAGTAGTAGTGTCTTGGAAAAATCCTGTCCGTGTTCGGTTTTTATATAACGCAGGATGAGTGGAAAAATCAGGTCATTGGATACCATGGTGCTGAGTGCGATTGCAGCGACGATAACCATGCCGGTGGCTGCCGAGAAACCGCCGATATAACTGACAACCGCAAGAAAGGTATTGCCATCGGTCATTGGCAGTGACAGTACAAACAGGTCGGCATTTTCACGACTTTCCAGAATCTGGATGCCCGCAGCTACAATCGGTATCACGGCAATACTGAATATCAGCAGGTAAACAGGGAAGCCCCATCGCGCGGTATTGATTTCATCACCCTTTCCCTCTACTGCCATGACATGAAACTGGCGTGGCAGGCAGATAATTGCGGTGGCTGCCAGCAATGTTCGGGTAATAAAGGCGGTAGATAGTTCCCAGTCGCGAAACGGTGAAAACATAATTGTCAGGGGATCCGGTGCGCTGTCACTATTCAGGCTGATGTCGAAAATCATAACAACGGCCAGTGACGCGATGATACAGAAGGCCAGCAACTTGATAATGGATTCCAGCGCGATGGCATGCATCATGCCCCTGTGGTGTTCGCTGGCATCAATCGTACGTGCACCAAACAGTATTGCAAAAACAGCAAGGATGATGCTTAGTACAAAAGCCGTGTCCAGGTTCCATGATGTACCGCCCGTACCCGACAATGAGCCGGTAAGCTGTTCATAGGCGCCAACGATGGCTTTAATTTGTAGTGATATATAGGGCAGCGTGCCGATCAATGCGATGATAGTGACGATTGCAGCAACACGACGACTCTTGCCGTATCGGGTTGATATAAAGTCGGCGATAGTGGTGGTTTTCTGATGTTTGCTTACCGTAACCAGTTTACGGAGGAATGGCGTAAAAACCACGAAAACCAGTATCGGTCCCAGGTAAATCGCAAAATAGTCCCAGCCAGACGTTGATGCATTACCAACGGCACCAAAATAAGTCCATGAGGTGCAGTAGATGGTAATTGATAATGTATAAATCAACGGCTGGTATCGTGAATATTCCTCCGCCGGATGCTGATCTCCCCGATACGCAATATAAAACAGGATTGCGAGATAGATCATTGTGCAAAGAATAACGATATCTTGGCTAATCAAAGTAAATCTCTATGTCTAGGGAACCTCTGATTAATTATGCCATATCTCTGGCTTAAAGCTTGATTCACAATCAAGGCGAAGCTTTGAAAGCATGCCTGGGCCTGGTGAAAAGTGACAACGAAGAGTGTGAATCAAGCAGTAAGCCCCGTAGGGCAAGGTCTGAAACGGCACAGCTACGGCATTGTGCTTCTTGCAAAGGACATGGCCATTCACTGCGAAGCACGCTTTGTCGCTGGCCATTTCAGGACTTGCAGAGGTATAGCATAATTAATCAGAGGCTCCCTAGTAGTTATTGATGAAACTCTGGTATCCAGCGATAGCGTCTTTGGGTCAGATTATGGCCTATTTTTTTTATTATTGTCGCGTGTCTTAAGAATAATCATCGGCATCATGACCTTCAACGGCCTGCATTATGGGTACATTTTCAGGTACACCTTCGAACAACATAAAACGCATTTAAACAGTAGACCGACGGATTGAGTATACGTTAATGTATTGTTTTAACGACGTTTAGGTGTGCACCTATTCGTGTCGGGATTATTGTTCACGGACTCATAATCCCCTGGTCCGGGGTTCGACTCCCTATGAGCCCACCAACACCAGGGTCAGTTTTTTTTAACCTGGCCCTTTTTTTATGGAATGGCTTTCCAATTTTCGAGTGATAAGGCTATTATGCTAAATCATGATCGAACAGCTTAAAGACAACTTTTTATTCGCACGACTGACTGCGGAACAAATGGATCGCGTTGTATCTCTTGCTGAGCTCATACAGCTTGATGAGGGAGCACACCTGTTTGAGCAGGGTGATGATGCCAAACGATTTTTCCTCGTCGTTTCCGGACAGATAAAGTTATTTAGACTGTCGCAAGATGGAAATGAAAAGGTCATCGAAATCTTCAATGCCGGAAAAACCTTTGGTGAAGCATTGATGTTTCTTGAGCATCCTCGCTACCCTGTCTGTGCCAGCGCCCTTATAGATTCAAAAGTGATATCGCTTAACTCAACAGATTTTGTTGCCATGCTAAGAGAGTCTATTGACAGCTGCTTTTTGTTAATGGGTGATATGAGCCAGAGGCTGCATGGGCTGATAAAAGAAATTGACGACCTGAGCCTGCAGAGCGGTACACGTCGTGTAGCATCTTACCTTATTAATACTGCATGCCACGGCAGTGATGACTTCGAACTTGATATTCCGAAAGGTGTCATGGCATCACGCCTGTCATTAAAGCCTGAAACCTTCTCCCGCATCATACGCAACCTGCATGACAGAAACATACTCACTGTAACACGAAAAAATATCGTCATTCACAATCGTGCGGAGTTACAGGCTATTGCTGATGCCGCTGAGTTATAACTTCACTGGACAGAATCACATAGAAATTTAATAAGAAAAGTCCTGTACCCGGTTTATAACAATGTTATAAAAATCCGAGTACAGGACTTTGTGCCAGAGAAAAATGCATCATCCATAATAAAAGCAGCACATCAAGAAGCCCACATGCATGCTTGCCGATATCCTTATCAGCGTTACATTTTTACGGCACAGCAGGACTTTATAGAACTTGAGTCGATAAAGATGTGACTTATTCACGTTTTGAGAAAAAAAACATCTTTCTGATATTTCACTTTTCTATGAGTGTATTTCTTTTTTCTATTTTGCTCTGTTGTTCAGCTTTAGATTTCGCCCATAAAGGCGAGTATCTTTTCTTTGCTTATCCAAAGAAAAGTCACCAAAAGAAAGGATACCCGACATGCACGCCCTGCAGGTGCCCTGCGATGCTCGACTGAACCGGCGGGATGTGAACTCGCTGTCGCTCGGACAGCACATCCCGACATCCCCGTCTCATCCTGTGCTTCTCGGCGAGCCTGAACGGGAGATTTTTAAATCAAGAGAAAATACGATGACCAAAGATAAAAAAATCATTATCGTCATTCTGGCATGCCTCTGGCCGGAAGCCATCCTTTTACTCTTTCTGGATACCGGCCTACGCCGGTATGACGATTGTGTGTTCTGGATGGGTGATCTTTCTTGTCAGGTTCCATTGAACAGATTTTTAATTGGTTCTTGATGCATCCTTCCTTTTTGTGTTGTCGAGCACTGGAGGCTTAGAGCGGAATCGCGCGAGGACTGTTTGAGCGATAGCGAGTTCCACAGCGCCCGCTCTAAGCTGAAGCGCACAGAGAAGCCGGAGGCCAACATGGTAGGGTGGCTTTTCTTTTGGTACCTTTTCTTTGGCCACTGAAAGAAAAGATACTCGCCCATAAAGGGTGAAACACTCGGCAGTGTGCTAGCACAATAGAGAACAAGAAATGAACCCACCCATGAAGGACTAAAATCTAACTAAGACTTATACACTAGTATAAAAACTAGCCCTGTAATAGCAAAAAACTCAACAAGCTACACCGGTGATTTCTGGTCTTCCCTGATGGGGAGGTTAAGCATTTCCCATGTGTCATCCGCGTCCATTTCTTCATCATTGGCATTAAACAATGGCTGGTCATAATCATTCCATCCTTTGATGCCTGTCTTTAGTGAAACAACAGAACGGTAACCCATCATTTGCATAACCGAACATGCGAGCACGCTTCGGTAACCCGAGCGACAGATCACAACAACATCTCTTTCACGTGCAGTAACAAGTTCAGGTTCCGTTTCCTCATAGTCATACTCACAGGCAGACTCCAGGACGCCTCTCGGTACACTGATAGAGTTTGCAATATGTGCCACGTTAAATTCATCCGGCTCTCTTACATCCAGAAGTAATGGTGTTTTGGTTTCCAGCATTTCGGCAAGGTCCCACGGCATGATTTCATCTACTCTGTTATGTTCAGAATCCAGACACGCCTGAACCAGAGCCTTGTATGTCGCTGTTATCATTTCATAACCTTATTATTTTAGAGTTTTATAGCAGGCAAACAAAAACATAGTGCTGCTATCGTATTCGCTTATTTAACTGGGAAGGATAAAAGAAAAACGGGCGCCTGACAGGCGCCCGTAAACGGAATTAACTTAAGACAGCTTTATTGTTAGCTCTCTATTAACTGGCCACCTGCTTCTTAGTAGTCTTCTTGACCGCCTTTTTCTTAACTGCCTTCTTAACCGCCTTTTTCTTAACAGCTTTCTTAACCACCTTTTTCTTAACTGCCTTCTTAACCGCCTTTTTCTTAACTGCCTTCTTAACCGCCTTTTTCTTAACAGCTTTCTTAACTGCCTTTTTCTTAACGGCTTTCTTTACTGCT
>JASJFV010000184.1:0-30836 GCA_033791885.1 Gammaproteobacteria bacterium
ACCCGGGATATTCCAAATGTTGGCGAAGCGGCACTATCCAAACTGGATGAATCCGGTATTGTCTACATTGGTGCCGAGGTAAATGCTGGCGATATCCTGGTCGGCAAAGTGACACCGAAAGGTGAAACACAGCTGACACCGGAAGAAAAATTGCTCAGAGCAATCTTCGGCGAGAAGGCCTCAGACGTAAAAGATACTTCTCTACGTATGCCTTCAGGAAGTGGTACGGTCATTGATGTGCAGGTATTTACACGCGACGGCGTTGAAAAAGACCTGCGTACACAGTCGATAGAAAATGAACAGATCGCAGCAGTACAGAAAGACATGAATGATCAGTTCCGTATCGTTGAAGCTGACGCCTACGACCGTATTGCCAAACTGGTAATCGGTAAAGTAGCGGAAGGCGGCCCTGATGGTCTGAAGTCCGGCAGCAAAGTGACTGAAGACTATCTCAACGATCTGCCGAAGAAAAAATGGTTCGAAGTACGCATGCGTACTGAGGACATTAACAAAAGCATCGAGCAGATTCGCGAGCAAGTGGATCAGCAGAAGAAATTCTTTGATGACTTGCTGGAAGAGAAGCAGGGCAAAATTACTGCTGGTGATGACCTCGCGCCTGGTGTGCTGAAAATGGTCAAAGTCTTCGTTGCCGTCAAACGTCGCCTGCAGCCTGGTGACAAAATGGCTGGTCGCCATGGCAACAAGGGTGTTATCTCGCGCATCGTACCCGTTGAAGATATGCCATACCTGGAAGATGGCACCCCGGTTGACATTGTACTCAACCCGCTTGGTGTACCTTCACGTATGAACGTCGGTCAGGTGCTGGAAATGCATCTTGGCTGGGCCGCACGCGGACTGGGAAACAAAATCAGTGAAATGCTGCGTCAACAGAAAAAGGTCGCTGATATCCGTAAATTCCTGGAAAAAATCTATAACAGTAGCGGCAAGCAGGAAGACATTGCATCGCTGTCAGATGATGAAGTCCTCGAGCTTGCCGGTAATTTAACCCGCGGCGTGCCAATGGCAACACCGGTGTTTGATGGTGCTGCAGAAGAAGAGATCAAGAATATGCTCGAACTGGCTGATTTGCCGTCATCGGGTCAAACACAGTTGATCGATGGCCGGACCGGTGAGAAATTTGATCGCAAAACCACTGTTGGTTATATGTACATTTTGAAGCTGAACCATCTGGTTGATGACAAAATGCATGCGCGTTCAACAGGACCCTATAGTCTGGTTACACAGCAGCCGCTGGGTGGTAAGGCACAGTTTGGTGGTCAGCGTTTTGGTGAAATGGAAGTCTGGGCGCTGGAAGCCTATGGTGCAGCTTATACGCTTCAGGAAATGCTCACAGTCAAGTCAGATGATGTAAATGGACGTTCCAAGATGTATGAAAATATCGTCAAGGGCAACCATCACATGGAAGCAGGCATGCCAGAGTCCTTTAACGTATTAATGAAAGAAATACGTGCACTGGCGCTTGACGTAGAGCTGATACATAACAACTGATACTACGAACACAACCCTATTTCGGTGAATTAATAATCATCGTGGAGACAGGACATTGAGAGACTTATTCAATCTTTTCAATAAAGCAGAAAAAAACGACGACTTTGATGCTATACGGATCGGTCTGGCATCCCCAGAGAAGATACGTTCGTGGTCATTTGGTGAGGTAAAGAAACCGGAAACCATTAACTATAGAACGTTTAAACCTGAACGTGATGGCTTGTTCTGCGCCAAGTTGTTTGGCCCGGTCAGTGACTATGAGTGTCTCTGTGGTAAATACAAGCGTCTCAAGCACCGTGGTGTAGTGTGCGAAAAATGCGGGGTTGAAGTAACGCATTCAAAAGTTCGCCGCGAGCGTATGGGGCATATTGATCTGGCCACACCCTGTGCACATATCTGGTTCCTGAAATCCCTGCCATCTCGCATGGGCCTGGTGCTGGACATGACCGTTCGCGATATTGAACGCGTCCTCTATTTTGAAGGTTACATCATCATTGATGCCGGCATGACTCCTCTGGAAGAGCAGGCGTTAATGACAGAAGACCAGTATATCGAGGCGCTGGAAGAATATGGCGATGAATTCGAGGCAGCAATGGGTGCGGAAGCTATCCGCTCGCTACTAAAAAGGATTGATCTGAAAGAAGTTGCGGAGACGCTGCGTGAAGAACTGGATAATACGAACGCCGTTACCAAGATCAAAAAACTGACCAAGCGGCTGAAAGTGATTGAAGCGTTTATCAATTCTGATAACAAACCAGAATGGATGATCCTGGACATACTACCGGTTCTTCCGCCTGATTTACGCCCCCTGGTGCCTCTGGATGGTGGCCGCTTTGCGACTTCAGACCTGAATGACCTCTATCGCCGCGTAATTAACCGCAATAATCGACTCAAGCGTCTGCTGGAGCTGAATGCACCGGATATAATTGTGCGCAATGAAAAGCGCATGCTGCAGGAAGCGGTCGATGCATTGCTGGATAACGGACGTCGCGGCAAGGCAATAACCGGTGCTAATAAGCGCCAGTTGAAATCACTTGCCGATATGATCAAGGGCAAGCAGGGACGTTTCCGTCAGAACCTGCTCGGCAAGCGCGTGGATTATTCCGGCCGATCAGTTATCGTTGTAGGACCGACACTGAAGCTACATCAGTGTGGCCTGCCAAAGAAAATGGCTCTGGAACTGTTCAAACCTTTTATTTTCAGCAAGCTGGAATTGCGTGGTCTGGCGACCACGATCAAGCAGGCGAAGAAAATGGTCGAAACAGAGGGTCCGGAAGTATGGGATATCCTCGAAGAAGTTATCCGCGAGCACCCGGTTCTGCTGAACCGTGCACCGACACTTCACCGTCTTGGTATCCAGGCCTTTGAGCCTGTTTTGATTGAAGGCAAGGCGATACAGCTGCATCCACTGGTTTGCGCACCGTATAACGCTGACTTTGATGGCGACCAGATGGCGGTGCACGTACCGCTTTCTGTGGAAGCACAGCTGGAAGCCCGCACATTGATGATGTCGACCAACAACGTTCTTTCACCCGCTAACGGTGAACCGATCATTGTACCATCACAGGATATTGTACTTGGTCTGTACTTCATGACCCGTGATGACCTTGCAGCTAAAGGCAATGGCAGTATATTTTCAAATATTAAAGAAGCCCGTCTGGCCTATGATTCAGGCAGTGTTGATCTGCATGCATCAGCGAAAGTCCGCATCTATGAAACAGTGGTAGATGATGACGGTAATGAGCAGCAGACAACGACAATCTACGATACAACGGTGGGCCGCGCCATATTATCTGAAATTCTGCCTTCAGCATTACCCTTTTCGGCAATCAACCAGGTAATGAAAAAGAAAGCAATTTCTGAAGTCATTAAGCAGAGTTACCGTAAGGCGGGGCTGAAAGACACCGTTATTTTTGCTGATAAGCTGATGTATACCGGCTTCAAAATGGCTGCCAAATCAGGTATTTCCATTGGCGTTGATGACATGGTCGTACCTGACAGCAAGGTTGCGATACTTACTGAAGCAGAAAACCAGGTTCTCAGCATCCAGCAGCAGTTTAATGATGGCCTGGTAACCAATGGCGAACGCTATAATAAGGTTGTTGATATCTGGACCCATACAAGTGAAAAAGTTGCCAATGAGATGATGGCGCAGCTTGGAACGGACTCGTATACAAATGAAGCAGGCGAAACTGCCGAGCAGGAGTCATTTAACTCTATATATATGATGGCTGATTCCGGTGCCCGTGGTTCACACGCGCAGATCAGGCAGTTATCCGGAATGCGTGGTTTGATGGCCAAACCGGACGGATCTATTATTGAAACACCCATTACAGCCAACTTCCGCGAAGGACTAAACGTACTGCAGTACTTCATCTCGACTCATGGCGCACGCAAAGGGCTCGCTGATACCGCACTGAAAACGGCAAACTCAGGATACCTGACTCGCCGACTGGTCGATGTCTGTCAGGACCTGGTTGTGGTTGAAGATGATTGTGGTACATCGGGCGGTGTCATCAAGGAAACTCTGGTCGAAGGTGGCGAAGTCGTTGTGCCATTGTCCGACCTGGTGCTTGGTCGCGTATTAGTCAAGGATATCAGCGATCCGGAATCGGCCGGTATTTTGATCAAAAGTGGCAAGATGCTGGAAGAAAAAGACATCGCCATGCTCGATCAAAACTCTATTAATGAAGTGCTAGTGCGTTCCCCGGTGACCTGTGAAACCCGCTATGGAATTTGCGCCACCTGTTACGGACGTGACCTTGGTCGCGGCCATCTCGTTACAGCAGGCGAAGCTGTTGGTGTGATAGCAGCACAATCGATCGGTGAGCCTGGTACCCAGTTGACCATGCGTACTTTCCATATTGGTGGCGCTGCCACAGGGTCTGCAGCAATCAGCAATGTCGAAGTGAAAAATAGCGGTACTATTCATCTGAATAACGCCAAGACGGTGAAAAATACCAAGGGCAACCTGGTAACAATTTCCCGCTCCGGCGAGCTGGTGGTACAGGATAAGCGTGGAGCGAATCGTGAAAAACACAAGATTCCATATGGCGCTGAGCTGAGCATCAAGGACGGACAGGCAATTAAATCAGGTGATGTAGTGGCGGAATGGGATCCGCATACTCATCCGATCGTGTCTGAAGCTTCAGGCAAGATCAGCTTTATTGATATGGTTGAAGACGTTACTTACAAAAAACAGTCTGATGATATGACCGGCCTTACTCGTTATGTGATCACCGATCTTACTCAGCGTTCAGCAGCTGCCGCGGAACTAAAGCCCGCAATTATGCTGGTAGACAAGAAAGGTGAGCCGATCAATTTCCCCGGCACAGAAATTCCGGCGAAATACTTCCTGCCTGGCAATGCCATTTTGATGGTCGATGATGGCAAAGAAGTCAAGATCGGCGATATTATGGCCAAAAACCCGCGTGAAGGTTCAACTACGCGTGATATCACAGGTGGTCTTCCGCGTGTGGCCGAATTATTTGAAGCGCGAAAGCCAAAAGAGCCTGCCATTCTGGCCGAGGTTAGTGGTGTTATCTCGTTTGGTAAGGAAACCAAGGGCAAGCAGCGCCTGGTCATTACCGATGATGAAGGTGAAAACCATGAATTCCTGATTGCCAAGGGCCGCCCGCTATCAGTTGTTGAAGGTGAGTCTGTCGTTGTCGGCGATACGCTGGTAGATGGTCCGCCAATTGCTGCTGATATTCTGCGTCTCAAAGGTGTACCTGATTTGCTCAATTACATAGTAGCTGAAGTGCAGGATGTATACCGGCTGCAGGGTGTAAAAATCGATGACAAGCATATTGAAGTTATTGTCCGACAGATGTTGCGTAAAGTAACCGTGCTCGATCCAGGCGATACCTTGCTGTTACCTGGAGAGCAGCTTGAACGCGTCGCATTTCTTGAAGAAAACGACAGAATGCTGGGGCAGGGCAAGCAGGCGGCCACGGCAGAGAGAAATCTGCTTGGCATTACCAAGGCATCACTGCTTACAGAGTCCTTCATTTCGGCGGCTTCTTTCCAGGAAACGACACGTGTACTCACAGAAGCCTCGATTATCGGTAAAACCGACTCGCTGCGTGGTCTGAAAGAGAATGTCATCGTCGGTCGCCTGATACCTGCAGGTACTGGACTGGCCTATCACCAGGAACGTCACCGCAGGAAAGCGCGTGAAGCTGATGAGAAAATGGCACTGCAAGAGTTTGTCAATAGTGCCAGCAAAAGTGAAACTGAAGTATCCGAAGGGGATGAAGCAGCGATATCAGCATGATGTGACATGATGTGAAATGGATGCAAATCTATCTTGACAGCGGGGGCTGATATCCCTAGAATTCCCCCTCTTTTCGCAGGCCGGAGATTTTTCACCGGCCTGTGTCTTGTTTTGGGCTGGAGAATATTGAATGCCAACAGTTAATCAGCTGGTGCGTAAACCGCGTCAGCGTCAGACAAAAAAGTCAAATGTGCCGGCCCTGATGGCCTGCCCGCAGCGTCGTGGGGTATGCACACGCGTCTATACAACGACACCAAAAAAGCCTAACTCAGCACTGCGTAAAGTAGCTCGTGTAAGGCTGACAAACGGCTTTGAAGTTAGTAGCTATATTGGTGGTGAAGGACACAACCTGCAGGAGCACTCGGTAGTGCTTATTCGCGGTGGTCGTGTGAAGGATTTGCCGGGTGTGCGTTATCACACCGTCCGCGGTTCGCTGGATACAGCTGGAGTTGCAGATCGTCGCAGGGGTCGCTCGAAGTACGGTACCAAGCGTCCTAAGTCATAAGTATTAGCGCACAAAACTGAAATATTACAGTACATAGAACTAACGGATTTAACCGATGCCAAGAAGAAGAGAAGTACCCAAGCGCCATATTCTGCCAGACCCTAAGTTTGGTAACGAAACGCTTGCCAAATTTGTCAATATTTTGATGCTTGATGGCAAAAAGTCAGTTGCTGAAAACATTACCTATGGTGCTCTGGACCTGATTCAGGAGCGTGGTAACAACGATCCGATCGAAGTATTCGAAACGGCTCTGGAAAATGTGCGCCCAACTGTCGAAGTCAAGTCTCGTCGTGTTGGTGGTGCAACTTACCAGGTGCCTGTCGAAGTGCGCCCGAGTCGTCGCACAGCATTGGCAATGCGCTGGCTGGTTGAAGCATCACGCTCACGTGGTGAGAAATCTATGGGTATGCGTTTGGCCGGTGAATTGATGGATGCCTTTGAGGGTCGCGGCACGGCTGTAAAGAAGCGTGAAGATACGCATCGTATGGCAGAAGCCAACAAGGCATTCTCGCATTTCCGCTTCTAGACGATATATTAAAACTGTTTAGATAGTTAGTAGAAAGGATTATTAAGGAAGTAATTAAAGTGGCACGTAAAACACCAATCAAGCGTTATCGTAACATCGGTATCATGGCACATATTGATGCAGGTAAGACGACGACTACAGAACGCGTTCTGTACTACACCGGTATTTCACATAAGATTGGTGAAGTACATGATGGTGCCGCGACTATGGACTGGATGGAGCAGGAGCAGGAGCGAGGTATTACCATTACTTCTGCAGCGACCACCTGTTTCTGGCGTGGTATGCGTAAAGACAAGGACGAGCATCGTATCAATATTATTGATACGCCTGGTCACGTTGATTTCACTATTGAAGTCGAACGCTCATTGCGTGTTCTTGATGGCGCCTGCGCTGTGTTTTGTGCAGTCGGTGGTGTTGAGCCGCAATCTGAGACAGTCTGGCGTCAGGCGAATAAGTACCAGGTCCCGCGCATGGCATTTGTCAATAAGATGGACCGTTCCGGGGCAAATTTCCTCCGTGTAGTAGGGCAGCTTAGAGAGCGGCTTGGTGCTAATGCAGTGCCTGTGCAGCTTCCAATTGGTGCAGAAGAAAATTTTGAAGGTGTTGTCGACCTCGTTCGCATGAAGGCGATTTACTGGGAAGAAGAGA
Source organism: Gammaproteobacteria bacterium (assembly GCA_033791885.1). GTDB lineage: Bacteria > Pseudomonadota > Gammaproteobacteria > BMS3Bbin11 > BMS3Bbin11 > BMS3Bbin11. The sequence continues at coordinate 7,465 of JASJFV010000184.1, forward strand.
ACATGGGCACCAATTTCGAAGAGCGCGAAATTGCTGAAAACATGCTTGAACAATGCCAGCAGTACCACGAGTCCCTGGTTGAGTCTGCTGCCGAAGCAAATGAAAAGTTGATGGACAAATATCTTGAAGAGGGTGATCTCTCTGTTGAAGATGTTCTGGAAGGGTTGCGCATTCAGACACTGGCCAATGAAATAGTATGTGTCTTCTGCGGTACAGCGTTCAAAAACAAAGGTGTGCAGACGATGCTTGATGGCATCGTAGACCTGATGCCATCGCCTCTTGATGTGCCTCCTATTACCGGCATTCTTGATGACAAGGATGAAACGGAAGCTGTGCGTCCTGCGGATGATAATGCACCGTTTGCCTCACTGGCATTCAAGATTGCAACAGATCCATTTGTTGGTCAGCTGGTATTTTTCCGTGTTTATTCCGGTGTAATGAAATCTGGTGACACTGTGTTTAATCCGGTTAAGCACAAAAAAGAACGAATTGGTCGTATTCTGCAGATGCACGCGAATTCACGTGAAGAAATTAAAGAAGTGCGAGCAGGTGATATAGCGGCTGCTGTCGGAATTAAAGATATCACCACGGGTGATACGCTATGCGCTACAGACAACGTCATTACACTGGAAAGAATGGAGTTCCCTGAGCCGGTTATTTCGCAGGCTGTTGAGCCAATCACCAAGGTTGACCAGGAGAAGATGGGTATTGCACTGTCGAAACTGGCACAGGAAGATCCGTCATTCCGAGTCTTTACAGATCACGAGTCCGGTCAGACGATTATTTCTGGTATGGGTGAGCTGCATCTCGACATTATTATTGATCGCATGAAGCGTGAGTTTAATGTTGAAGCAAATGTTGGTAAGCCGCAGGTTGCTTATCGTGAAACTATTCGCAACACCGTTGAACATCAGTACAAGTATGCCAAGCAGTCAGGTGGCCGTGGACAATATGGCCATGTATATCTGCGTCTTGAGCCGCAGGAACCGGGCAGTGAATTTGAGTTTCTGGATGAGGTGAAAGGCGGTGCTGTGCCAAGAGAGTTTATCCCTGCGGTAAGAAAAGGCATTGAAGATACCATCGGCTCTGGTGTGATGGCTGGCTATCCAATTGTTGATGTCAGGGTGGCCCTTTATGATGGTTCTTACCATGAGGTTGATTCATCTGAGCATGCATTTAAAGCAGCAGGCTCCCTTTGTTTTAAGGAAGCATTCATGATGGCGAAACCACAGCTGCTTGAGCCGATTATGGCAGTAGAGATTGTTACGCCGGAAGAATATATGGGTAATGTTAATGGTGATGTTTCTTCTCGCCGCGGCATTATTCAGTCAATGGAAGATAGCCCCGCAGGAAAAATTATTCGCTGTGAAGTGCCGTTGTCAGAGATGTTTGGCTATGCGACTGCACTGCGTTCTGCCACCCAGGGCAGGGCCAATTATTCGATGGAATTCAAGAAGTATGCTGCAGCGCCAAATAATGTTGCTGCAGCTGTCATCAAGAACAAAAAGTAATACACGTTAACCAATAGCATCATTAAGATTATCAGTTCGAGGAATTAAGGCATGTCCAAGGAAAAATTTGAACGTACGAAGCCCCATGTAAACGTGGGCACAATTGGTCATGTAGATCATGGCAAGACAACACTGACGGCGGCGCTGACGACTGTGCTGGCGAAACAGTTTGGTGGTGAAGTCAAAGGCTACGATCAGATTGATAATGCACCGGAAGAACGCGAGCGTGGTATCACGATTGCGACTGCGCACGTTGAGTATGAGACAGAAAACCGTCACTACGCTCACGTTGACTGCCCGGGACATGCTGATTACGTAAAGAACATGATCACCGGAGCGGCACAGATGGACGGTGCTATTCTGGTAGTAAGTGCTGCGGATGGCCCGATGCCACAGACCCGTGAGCACATCCTGCTGTCACGTCAGGTTGGCGTACCTTACATTCTTGTTTATATGAACAAGGCTGACATGGTCGACGACGACGAGCTGCTGGAGCTGGTTGAGATGGAAATTCGTGAGTTGCTGGATATGTACGAATTCCCGGGTGATGACACACCGGTCATTATTGGTTCTGCGCTGAAAGCTCTGGAAGGTGACACCTCAGATATTGGTGAGCCATCCATCATTAAGCTGGCAGCAGCCCTTGATGAGTATATTCCACTGCCTGAGCGTGATGTTGACAAGCCATTCCTGATGCCGATTGAAGACGTGTTCTCAATCTCTGGTCGCGGAACCGTGGTTACCGGTCGTATTGAGAGCGGTATTGTGAAGGTTGGTGAAGAAATAGATATTATTGGTATCAAAGAGACCCAGAAAACGACGGTAACGGGCGTAGAGATGTTCCGCAAGTTGCTGGACCAGGGTGAAGCGGGCGATAACGTTGGCGTACTGCTGCGTGGTACGAAGCGAGAAGAAGTTGAGCGTGGTCAGGTGCTGGCGCATCCGGGTACGATCAATCCGCATACCAAGTTTGAAGCGGAAGTGTACATATTGAGCAAAGATGAAGGTGGTCGTCATACGCCATTCTTCAATGGTTATCGTCCCCAGTTTTACTTCCGTACAACGGACGTAACGGGTGCGGTAGACCTGCCGGAAGGCGTCGAGATGGTAATGCCGGGTGACAATGTGAAGTTTATTGTTAGCCTGATAGCGCCGATCGCGATGGACGAAGGTCTGCGTTTTGCAGTACGTGAAGGTGGCCGAACAGTCGGCGCCGGTGTTGTATCTAAGATTATCGAGTGATCATGGAAAACCAGAAAATCAGAATCAAGCTAAAAGCCTTCGATCATAGAATGATTGATCGCTCCGCATCTGAAATTGTTGATACGGCAAAACGTACCGGTGCCATCGTTAGAGGGCCTATTCCTTTGCCTACAAGGATTGAGCGATTCACTCTGCTGAGTTCGCCTCATGTCAACAAAACGGCGCGGGACCAATATGAAATCCGTACGCACAAACGCATTATGGATATCGTAGACCCAACTGAAAAAACAGTCGACGCACTGATGAAGCTTGATCTTGCATCAGGCGTTGATGTTGAAATCAAGCTAAGTTGAGCTTGAAGCGGACGAATTGGAGTTAGAGTAATGGCAATTGGACTAGTAGGCCGCAAAGTTGGCATGACCCGTGTATTTGATGATGGTGGGAGTTCTACACCCGTCACTGTACTGGAGGTTACGCCGAACCGAGTTTCACAGGTCAGAAACGTTGAAGCAGATGGGTATACCGCAGTTCAAATGACCGCAGGTAATCGTCGCCCTGGTAGAGTAACAAAAGCAATGGCGGGTCATTTTGCCAAAGCAGGAATCGAGCCAGGTCGTACAGTTAGTGAGTTTGCTGCAACAGATGAACAGATTGGTGAATTGTCTGCCGGGACTGAAGTCGGTGTGGGTATTTTTAATGATACGCGCTTTGTCGATGTAACCGCCAGCAGTAAAGGTAAAGGCTATGCCGGCGTAATGAAGCGTCATGGTTTTCGTGGTGGTCGCGCAACGCATGGTTGTTCAATATCACACCGTGCAGCAGGCTCAACAGGGCAGAACCAGTTCCCAGGTAAAGTATTTCGCGGCAAAAAAATGGCCGGTCATATGGGTAGTGTTACAAAGACGCAGCAAAATCTTGAAGTTGTACGGGTTGATGAAGAGCGCAATATGATTCTTCTGAAAGGATCCGTACCAGGTTCAAAAGGTGCAGATGTAATTATTCGCCCTGCTCGTAAAAGTCAAAAGTAAAGAATTAAAACCAGGTTTTTGAGGATATAACGGTGCAAGTTTCAGTATTGAAAAGTGACGGTGCAGACAGCGGCAAGAAGCTGGATCTGGCAGATGCCACGTTCGACGCCGGCTATAATGAGTCGTTGATACATCAGGTTGTAACTGCTTATCAGGCAGGTGCACGCAGTGGCACGCGCGCTCAGAAGAATCGCTCTGCGGTAGCTGGCGGCGGCGCTAAGCCCTTTCGTCAGAAAGGCACTGGTCGAGCGCGTGCAGGTACTATTCGTAGTCCTATATGGCGTGGTGGCGGAAAGACATTTCCTGCCTGCAACACCAGTTTTGAGCAGAAATTGAATAAAAAAATGTATAAAGCCGGAATGCGCTCTATTGTTTCAGAGTTGCTGCGAACAGAGCGTATGACAGTTATTGATTCTCTCGAAGTGACAGAGATTAAAAGCAAAAATATTGCCATGCAGTTAAAGGCTTTGGGTAAAGCGGATGTGTTGATCGTCAGTGATGCACCATCAGAAGCACTGGTTCTTAGTGCACGCAATATAAAGAACGTGGAAGTAACGGACCTGGCAGGACTGAATCCGTTCAGTCTGCTACAACACGCAGACATCATCATTACTGCAGATGCTGCAAGTAAACTTGAGGAAGTGCTGGTATGAGTGACTCCGCACTGTATAACGTTATTCTGGCGCCGCATGTGTCAGAAAAAGCTACCCAGCTGGCAGATAGTGCTCAGCAGGTTGTATTCAAGGTTGCTATAGACGCTACCAAACCGCAGATTCGTCGTGCGATCGAAAAGCTGTTCTCGGTCGAGGTCGAGTCTGTGCAAGTGGTTCGTCAAAAGGGCAAGAAGAAAAACTTTGGCCGAATTCCCGGTAAGCGTAAAGACTGGAAAAAGGCATATATTAGTTTGAAACAGGGTCAGGACATTGATTTCCTGGCTGATGCTGGATAATCCGGCTTAGGACATAGTAATGGCACTTATCAAATCAAAACCAACCTCACCAGGTCGCCGTGGTCAAGTCAGAGTAAAAACTGAAGGCCTGCACACGGGTAAACCATTTGCCGGGCTGGTTGAAAAGAAAAACACAATTAATGGCCGTAATAATAAAGGTCGCATTACCGTAAGACATCGCGGTGGCGGTCACAAGCGTCATTATCGCGTGATTGATTTCAAGCGCACCAAAGATGGTATTCCAGCCAGTATTGAGCGTGTTGAATATGATCCGAATCGCAGTTCACACATCGCTCTTGCTTTGTACGCTGATGGTGAGCGTCGCTATATTATTGCTGCAAAGGGTCTCAAGGCTGGTGACACCATTATTTCAGGACCTGAGGCGCCGGTTTCTACAGGCAACGCAATGCCATTACGTAATATCCCTGTAGGTACAAATGTCCATTGTGTCGAATTAAAAGTAAAGAAAGGTGCACAGATTGGCCGTGCAGCAGGCAGTGTAATCCAGTTCGTTGGTCGTGACGGCGATTATGCGCAACTTCGTTTACGCTCTGGCGAAATGCGTAAAGTGCATCTTGATTGCCGCGCCACTATTGGCGAAGTCGGCAACTCGGAACATTCTCTGCGTAAACTGGGTAAGGCCGGTGCTAAACGCTGGCGGGGTATTCGCCCAACAGTTCGTGGTGTAGCTATGAACCCGGTCGATCATCCGCATGGTGGTGGTGAAGGTCGTACTTCAGGTGGTCGTCACCCCGTGTCGCCCTGGGGTGTACCTACCAAGGGATACCGTACACGTAACAATAAACGCACGGATAATATGATTGTCCGTCGTCGCAAGAAGTAAGCAGGAGTAGGATTTATGCCGCGTTCGATTAAAAAAGGTCCTTTTGTAGATCATCATTTGATGGCAAAAGCTGAAAAAGCTGTCAGTGAAAACAATCGTAAACCTATCAAAACATGGTCCAGGCGTTCAATGATTATGCCTGAGTTTGTTGGTTTAACCATTGCAGTGCATAACGGTCGTCAGCATGTGCCTGTATTGATTTCAGAAAATATGGTTGGTCATAAGCTGGGTGAGTTCGCTGCAACGCGTACCTTCCGCGGCCACATGGCTGACAGGAAAGTTGTCCGATGAATGTTAAACGAATGACGGTGTCTCAGTAATGGAAACACAAGCTGTATTAAAATACGTAAGAACCTCACCGCAGAAACTGCGCCTGGTCGCAGATCAGATTCGCGGGCTGCAAGTTGAGCGAGCGCTGGAAATTCTTGAATATAGCACCAAGTCAGGTGCTGGAACGATAAAGAAGGTGCTCAACTCTGCGATCGCCAATGCTGAGCATAATGATGGTGCAGATATTGATGAGTTGTTTATAACAACTGCCTTTATTGATGTCGGGCCTACATTGAAGCGTATACGTGCACGTGCTAAAGGCCGTGCGGCAAGAATTCTGAAACGAACCAGTCACATCACCATTAAGGTGGGTGAAAAGCAGGGGAGCAAGTAAATGGGCCAGAAAGTCCAACCAATAGGTTTCAGGCTTGGCATAGTCAAGGACTGGACAGCTAAATGGTACGGTAATAAACAGCAGTATGCCGAGTTCCTGACGACAGATATGAAAGTCCGGGCATTTCTCGAGAAGCGACTGAAAAGTGCCGCGATCAGTAAAATTGTTATTGAGCGACCTTCGCAAAATATGAACATTACACTGTATACTGCGCGCCCAGGTATCGTCATTGGTAAAAAAGGTGAAGATATTGACCGCTTGCGCAAAGAACTTGGCAAGATGGTAGGAATGCCTGTACAGGTTGCTGTTGAAGAAATTCGCAAGCCAGAAATGGATGCAAAACTTGTAGCTGAAAATATTGCTCAGCAACTTGAAAAGCGCGTCATGTTCAGGCGTGCAATGAAGCGTTCTATGCAAAATACCATGCGTCTGGGTGCTGAAGGCATCAAAATAATGATAGCAGGTCGTTTGAACGGTGCTGAAATTGCTCGTACAGAATGGGTCAGAGACGGCAGGGTTCCATTGCACACACTGCGTGCAGATATTGATTATGGGACAGCTGAGGCTTTGACGACATATGGAATTATCGGCATTAAGGTATGGATCTTCAAAGGTGAAATCCATGACATTGATGAAGGTGACAGCAATGTTAAGGCTGCTACTGGGGCCTGATGGAGATTAAAAGCTATGCTGCAACCCAAGAGAACAAAATTTCGTAAGATGCATAAAGGCCGTAATCGCGGTTTGGCATCACGTGGTAATAAAGTAAGTTTTGGTGAATATGGATTAAAAACCGTCGAACGCGGGCGTATTACCGCGAGGCAAATTGAATCTGCTCGCCGTGCCCTTACCCGTCACATTAAACGTGGTGGTCGTGTATGGATTCGTGTATTCCCGGATAAGCCTATTTCCAAAAAACCGCTGGAAGTCAGGATGGGTAAAGGTAAAGGAAACCCTGAATACTGGGTTTCCCTGGTCAAGCCTGGCCATGTCCTCTATGAAATGGAAGGCGTTAGTGAAGAAGTTGCACGTGAGGCATTTCGCCTTGCTGGTGCCAAGTTGCCAGTAAAGACAGTATTTGTTTCAAGGCAGGTGGGTTAAATGAAAGCAAATGATATGAGAGCACTTGAAAGTAAAGAGCTGCAGTCAAAGCTCGACGAACTGCTCGAGCAGAAGTTTACTCTGCGTATGCAAATATCTACAGGACAGCAGGGCAACCATGCGGCCTTAAGAGATGCAAAACGTTCTATTGCACGTGTTAAAACTATTATGAATGAGAAAAGCAGAGGCGACGCATGAGCGAACAGGATAAAAATGCACGTTCAACCAGCGGTATTGTCATCAGTAACAAGATGGATAAGACCGTAACAGTTCTAGTAGAGCGGCTGGAAAAGCACCCTCTGTACAAGAAGTACGTTCGCAAATCGACCAAGCTGCATGCACATGACGAAGCAAATGAGTGTAATGAAGGCGATACAGTTCAGATAGAAGAGTGTCGTCCGATGTCAAAAAGCAAAAGTTGGCGTGTTATTGAGGTGGTCAGTAGAGCGCACTGAGCTCACTGTACTACGTAAGATTAAATATACAGAATGAAACAAATCAGGAGTTCAGGGCAATGATCCAGATGCAAAGCGTACTTGATGTCGCTGATAATAGTGGCGCCAGGAAGGTCATGTGCATCAAGGTGCTTGGCGGGTCCAAGCGTCGTTACGCCGGTATTGGCGATGTAATCAAGATCAGCATCAAGGAAGCCATACCAAATGGCAGGGTGAAAAAAGGCGATGTCTATAATGCCGTGATTGTACGCACTCGCAAAGGTGTGCGCAGAAAGGATGGCTCGTCTATCCGTTTCGATGGTAATGCAGCTGTTCTGCTTAATGCACAATTACAACCAGTAGGTACGCGCATATTTGGCCCTGTCACGCGTGAATTGCGTACAGCCCAGTTCATGAAAATAATTTCACTGGCACCTGAAGTTCTTTGAGGTATACAGGCAATGAAGAAAATTAAGAAAGGTGACGACGTCGTCGTATTAGCAGGCAAAGACAAGGGTAAGCGCGGTAATGTTTTGCGTGTACTCGATAACGGCCGCGTTATGGTAGACGGTATCAATATCGTCAAGAAGCACGTTCGACCTAATCCACAGGCTGGCGAGTCTGGAGGTATAGTTGAACAGGAAGCAGCATTGGACATCTCCAATATCTCACTGTATGACGCAACGTCAGGCAAGGCCTCGCGTGTTGGCGTTAAAGTGCTTGAAGATGGTAAGAAAGTCAGAGTTTATAAAAGCTCTGGTGAAATGGTCGACGTATAAATAGCAGGATATCGACATGGCTCGTTTGGAAGAATATTACAAAGAAACAATCGCTCCGGCATTAATGGAAGAGCTTGCGCTCGACAATGCCATGCAGATTCCCAGGATCACTAAAATTACCCTGAATATGGGTGTTGGTGATGCGGTAGCAAATAAAAAGGTCGTTGAATTTGCGGCTAATGATATGCAACTGATCAGTGGTCAGAAGCCGGTTGTTACTTACGCGCGCAAATCTATCGCTGGATTTAAAATTCGTGATGGATGGCCTATTGGATGCAAAGTTACCCTGCGCAGAGAACGTATGTATGAGTTTCTCGATAGACTGGTAACTATCGCTATTCCGCGTATTCGTGATTTTCGTGGTTTGCCAGCAAAATCATTCGACGGACGTGGCAATTATTCGTTAGGTTTGAAAGAACAAATAGTATTCCCGGAAATTGACTATGAAAAGGTTGATACAATCCGTGGGCTCGATATTACGATTACTACCAGTGCGGCGAATGACGAGCAGGCAGCCGCCTTGTTAAAGGGATTTAACTTACCTATTAAGGCTAAAGGTTAATTATGGCTAAGAAATCAATGATCGCGCGCGAAAAGCGCCGTACAGATGCTGCAAAAAGACTGCAGGCAAAAAGAGCTGCACTGAAAGCAGTAATAATTGACCCTGAAGTTTCAGCTGAAGATGCGATGGCAGCGGTATATGCTTTGCAGAAATTACCACGTGATTCAAGCAAATCACGCCAGCGTAATCGCTGTGCCATGACCGGCCGTCCACATGGTTACTACCGCAAATTTGGACTATCCCGCAACAAACTGCGTGAAGTAGTTAACCGCGGTGAAGCACCTGGTGTAGTCCGGGCTAGCTGGTAAACAGCGATAAATTTTTTGATAAAGATATATCAGATACAAACGACACTGAGATGATACGAAAATGAGTATGAGTGACCCAATTGCCGATATGCTGACACGTATACGCAATGCCCATCATGCCGAGATGAATACGGTAAGTATACCTGCATCTGGCACCAAGAAGGCTATTGCTGAAGTGCTTGAGTCTGAAGGCTATATCAAGTCAATAACTGAAGAGAAAGACGGAAATGGATTCCCTTCTCTTAAACTTAAACTGAAATATTATCAGGGCAACCCTGTTATTGAGATGATCAAGCGTGTCAGTAAACCCGGTTGCCGCGTATATACAGGTAAAGATGATATCCCGGCAGTTAAAAAAGGTCTGGGTATTACCATCGTATCAACTTCAAAAGGTATCATGACCGATCGCAATGCCCGCAAGGCTGGCGTTGGTGGCGAAGTGATCTGTTACGTCGCTTAATAATAGGTGCATTATGTCGCGAATAGCTAAAAATCCCGTTACATTGCCAGGTGGTACTGAGGTAACAATTAAGGAAGATACGATTGTTGCGAAAGGTCCGATTGGTGAGTTGACTATGAACAAGCATCCCCTGGTTAGTGTTAAACTGGAAGATGGAGTGCTGAAAATTGCAGCAAATAACGAAACCACGCAGGCACGTGCAATGTCGGGTACGACCCGTGCACTGTTAGCAAACCTGGTTACGGGTGTCACTAGTGGGTTTGAAAAGAAATTAACCATTATCGGAGTGGGATATCGTGCCAAGGTAGAGGGAAAGAATCTGAACCTTAGCCTCGGCTTTTCACATCCGGTCGTTTACCCGATTCCGGAAGGGATCTCAATTGAAGCGCCTAGTCAGACAGAACTTGTCGTAAAAGGTGCTGATAAGCAGAAGGTCGGACAGATTGCTGCAGAAATTCGTCAATATCGCCCACCAGAGCCATATAAAGGCAAAGGCGTTCGTTACACTGATGAATATGTAGTTCGTAAACAGGCCAAAAAGAAATAACCGGTAGGTCAAAAGATGAGTAAGAAAACAGCAAGAATCCGTCGGGCAACCAAGAGCAGATCAAAAATTGCTCAACTGGGCTTTGACAGACTGAGTATTCACCGTACTCCAAGACACATGTATGCACAGCTATTGCAGGCAGAAACCGGCAAAGTATTAGCCAGTGCATCAACGGTTGAAACCGATATGCGTAAAGAAATTGGTAACGGTGGCAATATTGAAGCGGCGATAGCTGTCGGCAAGCGGATTGCTGAAAAAGCAGCAGAAGCCGGAATTAAGACCGTAGCATTTGATCGCTCCGGTTTCAGGTACCACGGACGCGTCAAGGCTCTGGCCGATGCTGCTCGTGAAAACGGATTGGAATTTTAGGAGTCAATTATGGCTGCACGCCGTATGTCAAACGAAAAACGTGACAACTTTATTGAGAAGCTGGTGAGCGTTCGTCGTGTTGCAAAAGTTGTAAAAGGTGGACGTATATTCGGTTTTTCAGCACTGGTTGTTGTTGGTGATGGAAACGGTAAAGTAGGAATGGGACGTGGTAAAGCACGTGAAGTACCCGTTGCTGTTCAGAAAGCACTGGAAGAAGCTCGCAAGTCAATGATCACAATTGCACTTGATGATGGCACGCTTTTCTATCCTACTGAATCTATACACAGTTCATCAAAAGTAGTGATGCGTCCTGGTTCAGAAGGTACAGGTATCATTGCTGGCGGTAGCATGAGGGCAGTTTTTGAGGCGGCCGGGGTTCGTAATGTACTGGCTAAATGTATTGGCTCTACTAACCCGGTTAACGTAGTTAGGGCAACAATGAAAGGTCTACGCAATATCAGTAGCCCGGCTCAGATTGCTGCAAAACGCGGTCTGAAAGTCGACGATCTGCGTGATTGATTCTGGAGCATCATTATGGCTGACAAGAAAATGCTAAAAGTAAAGCTCGTAAAGAGTATGTATGGCCGTGGCAAGAGACACATGGCCTGTGTTAAAGGCCTCGGTCTGCGCCGTATGCATCACACGGTTGAAGTGGAAGACACTCCTGCTGTTCGCGGTATGATTCATAAGGTCGGTTATCTGCTTGAATGGGAACAGGTGTAAACATGTATTTGAATACAATTCGTCCAGCTGCTGGATCAAATAAAGGATCAAAGCGTGTAGGCCGTGGCACTGGATCCGGCTGGGGCAAGACATGTGGAGGCGGCCATAAGGGTCAAAAATCACGTTCTGGCGGTTATCACAAAGTCGGTTTTGAAGGTGGACAGATGCCATTGCAGCGTCGTCTCCCTAAACGCGGTTTTCGTTCAGCGTTAAAGTTAACTACCGCTGAAATTCGCACGCATGAACTGGCTAAAGTGTCAGATGATGTTATTGACCTGGCTGCTCTGCAAAAAGCAGGTCTGATTCATACTCGAATTTTACGTGCAAAGGTTATGCTGTCCGGTCCTGTTGATAAGGCAGTCACACTAAAGGGAATATCAGCAACAAAAGGTGCCAGGGAAGCTATTGAAAAGGCTGGCGGTAAAGTAGAGTAATGGCAAAACCCGGCACTCCAGCAAGCGGTAGTCAAGGTGGACTGACCGAACTGAAGCATCGTATCTTCTTTGTTATTGGTGCGCTGGTGATTTTCCGTCTGGGTGCCCATATACCAGTGCCAGGCATCAATGGCGAGGCGCTGGCCGCTCTTTTTGCGCAGACCAAGGGATCAATAGTTGATGTGTTCAACATGTTCTCTGGCGGCGCACTGAGCAGATTATCTTTGTTTGCACTGGGTGTGATGCCGTATATTTCATCATCTATTATTATGCAGATGATGACATCTGTCGTTCCCACCCTTGAACAGCTGAAGAAAGAAGGTGAAAGCGGGCGTAGAAAGATTACGCAATATACACGTTACGGAACCGTGGTACTGGCTTTATTCCAGTCTTTCGGTATTGCTATAGCACTGGAAAGTCAGACTGCTGGTGGGATGAACGTTGTTATTGCCGCAGGTGTTGGTTTTAAAATAACAACTGTTATCACTTTAGTAGCAGGTACGATGTTCCTCGTATGGCTCGGTGAACAGGTGACAGAACGCGGTATCGGTAACGGTATTTCGCTGATAATTTTTGCAGGTATTGTTGCCGGTCTGCCATCAGCACTTGGTGGAACTCTCGAGCTTGCACGAACCGGTACATTCTCGCCAATTGGCGTATTGCTGCTTCTGGTAGGTGCACTGGTTATTACAGGCTTCGTTGTGTTTGTTGAACGAGGACAGAGAAGGATTACGGTAAACTATGCGCAGCGCCAACGGGGCCGCAAAATGTATGCCGGGCAAAGCAGTTTTTTGCCGCTTAAAGTTAATATGGCTGGCGTCATACCGCCGATTTTTGCCTCAAGTATCATCCTTTTCCCTGCTAGTATGGGGAGTTGGTTTGGTCAGGCAGAAGGCATGCGCTGGTTAAAGGACCTGTCGACAACATTGGCTCCAGGTCAGCCTTTATACGTCATGATTTATTCGGCGTTGATTATATTTTTCTGCTTTTTCTATACGGCATTGGTTTTCAATCCACAGGAAACAGCGGAGAACCTAAAGAAATCAGGAGCATTTGTTCCCGGGATACGTCCAGGGAATCAAACAGCTAACTATATTGATGGAGTAGTTTCCAGGTTAACCCTGGTTGGTGCTGCCTACATTACATTTGTCTGTCTGGTGCCTGAATTTCTGATTGTTAAATGGAATGTGCCATTTTACTTTGGCGGTACATCATTGTTGATTATCGTTGTTGTATTAATGGACTTTATTTCGCAGATTCAGTCACATCTGATGTCACGTCAGTACGAAAGTCTGCTGAAAAAGACAAATCTGTCCGGTAACGGTCTTGGATTTGGTAGTTGAGGTAATAGGAAATGAAGGTTCAAGCATCAGTCAAAAAACGCTGCAGAAACTGCAAAATTGTCATTCGCAAAAGAGTGGTCCGCGTAATTTGTAAAGATCCGCGTCACAAACAGCGTCAGGGTTAATTAATAATTGTACAAAGGCTGTTTTACTGTCAGTTCCCTGAACTGGGAAATGGCATGTATTGTCTTTGTATTTAGAACTTTAGTTTGATTTTGTGCGTAAAGAGCAGTATCCTTACGCGCTTTTCAAATTTGCACGAGTCCATAGTGGAGAAGCCTTAGATGGCACGTATAGCAGGTATAAACTTACCAAATTACAAACATGTTGTGATTGGATTGACTTCAATTTACGGCATAGGAGACACACGCGCAGCTGAAATTTGTGAAGCAGCGGGTGTAAAACCAAACACAAAGTGCGGTGAACTAAGTGATGCTGATGCAGAGCAGTTGCGTATCGAGGTATCCAAGCTGCACGTAGAAGGTGACCTGCGTCGTGAAACGACAATGAACATCAAGCGTTTGATGGATATGGGCGCCTATCGTGGTATCAGGCACCGTCGCGGGCTTCCCGTACGTGGTCAGCGTACTAAAACTAATGCACGTACGCGTAAAGGTCCTACACGACCTATTCGTAGATAAGATATACGTAAAGAATTCAAGCATACAGAGTTAAATTATGGCTAAACCAGTACCAAGTTCTAAAGTAAAGAAGCGTGTAAAAAAGAATGTCTCAGAGGGCATTGCACATATACATGCAACCTTTAACAACACAATAATTACCATTACAGACAGGCAGGGCAATGCCCTGTGCTGGAAGACAGCAGGTGGTTCAGGTTTCAGAGGCTCAAGAAAGAGCACACCGTTTGCTGCTCAGGTTGCTGCAGAACATGCAGGCAAAGATGCCAGAGACATGGGTGTTAGGCACCTTGAAGTGCGTGTCAAGGGCCCCGGTCCAGGACGTGACTCCGCAGTGCGTGCACTTAATTCAGTAGGATTCGAGATCAGCAATATCTCGGATGTAACACCTATCCCTCATAATGGTTGCCGCCCGCCAAAACGGCGCCGCGTCTAATCAGCTGGAGATTTAACAGTGGCAAGATATATTGGTTCAGTCTGTCGTTTGTGTCGTCGTGAAGGCGGCAAGCTTTATCTTAAAGGCGAGCGTTGCTTTACAGATAAATGTGCAGTAGAAAAACGCGCCTATCCTCCCGGACAGCACGGCCAGCGCCGTACACGTGTCTCGGATTACGGGCTTCAGCTTAGAGAGAAACAGAAACTCCGTCGCATCTATGGCGTGATGGAGAAACAGTTCCTGGATTATTACAAGGAAGCAGATCGTATCAAGGGCTCTACTGGCGATAACCTGCTGAAACTGCTGGAAGGCCGCCTTGATAATGTTGTTTATCGTATGGGCTTCGGGACATCAAGACCTGAATCTCGTCAATTGCTGCGCCACAACTGCATACTTGTAAATGGTAAGCGCCTGAATATTCCGTCTTACCAGGTTCGCCCGAGTGACGAAATTACAATCGCCGAGTCTGCAAAAGAGCAAATTCGTGTTACTGCAGCACTAGAAGCAGCTGAGCAACGAGGTGTTGCCGACTGGCTGGATGTTGATTTCAAGGCAAAGAAAGGCGTTTATCGGACTACACCTGATCGAAGTGACTTGCCCGGTGAAATCGACGAGTCACTCGTTATCGCCTTGTATTCTAAGTAATTAAGAATCTCAGCTCATTTTAAGAGGGATTGGAATGTCAGATTTGCCAACAGATTTTCTGAAGCCACGTTTTGTTGACGTCACCAAAATCGACGACAATCATGCGCGTGTATCTATTGAGCCACTAGAACGTGGTTTCGGCTTTACCCTGGGTACAGCCCTGCGTCGCATCTTGTTATCGTCAATCACCGGTTATGCTATTTCTGAAGTTAAAATAACGGGTGTTGATCATGAATATGACAATATTGAAGGCGTACAGGAAGACGTACTTGAGATTCTGATGAATCTCAAGACTGTGGCCCTTTCACTTGAAGGGCGCGACAGTGCTACGCTTCACATAAAAAAAATGGGCCCAGGTGAATTGACTGCAGGGGACCTTGCTGCAGAACATGACGTCACGATTGCTAATCCTGACCTTGTAATTGCCCATATAAACAAGAAAGTAGAACTCGAGATGGAACTCGGAGTTACCCAGGGAAGAGGCTATCATACCGCCGTTTCACGCAAGAATGATGAAGAAACAAGTAGCATCGGTGTGATTAAGCTCGATGCATCATATAGCCCGGTTCGCCAGGTATCATACGATGTTGAAGCCGCCCGTGTAGAGCAGCGTACTGACCTGGATAAACTGATCTTCACACTTGAAACTAACGGTACAGTCGATCCAGAAAAATCTATCCGGATGGCAGCAACCATACTGTTTGAACAAATTCAGGTATTTGTAGACCTTAAAGTTGAACCAGCCCCACCAGAAGCACCTGAAGAGCCACCAATAGATCCAATTTTACTGCGTCCAGTAGATGACCTGGAACTCACTGTGCGCTCAGCAAACTGCCTCAAGGCTGAAAATATATTCTATATAGGCGACCTGGTTCAGCGAGATGAAAGTGAATTACTGAAGACACCGAATCTGGGTAAAAAATCATTAACAGAGATAAAAGACGTTCTAGCTCAGAATGGTTTATCTCTTGGCACCAAACTCGAAGTATGGCCACCGGCATCGCTGATTCAAAGCAGTGATGAAGTTGCCGCTTCAGGATTGTAGGGGTTACAGGAAATGCGACATCGTAAAAGTGGCAGAAAATTGGGTATGACCAGTGCTCATCGCAAGGCTATGTTTAAAAACATGACGGTATCACTTCTTCGTCACGAAGAAATTCGTACCACCTTACCGAAAGCAAAAGAACTGCGTCGTCATGCCGAGCCTTTGATTACAATGGCTAAAACATCCTCAGTTGCCAACAGGCGGCTGGCATTCTCACGCCTGCGTGATCGTGATATGGTCAGCAAGCTGTTTGATGATCTGGGTGTTCATTATAAAGACCGCCCGGGTGGATATCTGCGCATTCTGAAATGTGGCTACCGTCCTGGTGATAAAGCGCCAATGGCTATCGTACAGATGGTATCGCGTGAAAAAGTCGATGCAGAAGGTGACGCTGCAGAATAAGGCACTAATAATAGCTAAAAGGGCCATGTAGAAATACATGGCCTTTTTTTTGTCCTACATAGATTCGTTTTGTTGACAGCAACTGCGTAAATTCATACTCTCTAAGAATAACTATACTAAATTTATGGTATTAGTAAGGACATCATTAAAGGAGAATCCCCATGATTACATTTGAAGAACTCAATACGGAAAATGATTCAATAACTGAACTTTCCAATGTATTGCTCTACCTGTTTCACGAACGCTCAATGTGCGATACCGGTGCCTGCTGTGAATTGTTTCACCGCTATATGAATAAAGTCACTGCGCATATAGATGTCGTAGATAAAAATCTCTACGGGCAACTTCTTAATGATGACAGTGTTGAGGTGCGCAATCTGGTCAAAAACTTTATGTCCGGATCACAGGAAATTAAGAAGTTAATGCATTCATATACGAAGCAGTGGTGCCCTAACAAGCGTCCGGATGAACTATTAATCGGTGACCATTCACTGTTTCTGAAAGAGACAGAGGGAATGTTTGATATGGTGCTTCAGCGTATTCAGGATGAAACAGAAAAACTCTACCCATTGATTCGCAGAATCCGCGGTAATCTCGAAACAGCGGCTTGAATATAAGAAGAAAAACTGAAGTTTTTCTTATACTGCATGAGGTTTCCTGAGCACTCCTGTCGTTGCACTAAGAAACCATGATTGCGCTTTTTACCGATTTTGGACACGATGGCCTGTACGTTGGTCAAATACATGCCCTGGTCGGTGCGGCGCTTCCTGATATAAAAGTTGTCGATCTTTGCCATACAGTTCCAGCACAGGATATTCGTTCGGCAGCTTATCTGCTTCCTGCGTATACTCGCTACCTGCCTCCTGCCAGCATCATTCTCTGCATCGTTGACCCGGGAGTTGGCAGCGATAGACCACACGCAGTATGCGAATCAGATGGGCGGTGGTATATCGGACCGG
Source organism: Gammaproteobacteria bacterium (assembly GCA_033791885.1). GTDB lineage: Bacteria > Pseudomonadota > Gammaproteobacteria > BMS3Bbin11 > BMS3Bbin11 > BMS3Bbin11. The sequence continues at coordinate 24,849 of JASJFV010000184.1, forward strand.
ACAATGGCCAGTTTGATGTACTTGCACAACACGCACTGAACTTCAGCAAGTACCATTTTAGCTGGCCCGGCCAGGTCAGCAACAGTTTTCACGGTCGTGATATCTATACACCCGCCGCCTGTCTGTTAACAGAATCTCAAGACCTGTCTGTACTCACTTGTCAGTATATCGAGCCTGCTGAACCGAGCTACCCGGCAGATCTTAATGAGATCGTCTATTTTGATCATTTTGGCAATGCGTTAACAGGCCTTCGCTATAGCATAGCGAGATCAGATACCAGGCTCGTACTAAATAACAAGATCATTCAGCATGCGAGGACTTATTCATCCGTGAAAACAGGTGATTGCTTCTGGTACGAAAATGCAAATGGACTGGTAGAGATCGCTGTCAACCAGGCCAGCGCCAAGAAGATTCTTGGTCTGCAGTTGGGAGATTCCTTCACAACAGAGTAAATGGCATTTTTCCTTGTCAGGCTGCCGTTTGAGATGCAGCTTTATCCAGCAGGGGTTTCAAATAAATGCCGGTGTAGGATCCACTTACAGCACTAACCTGTTCTGGTGTGCCGGCCGCGATAATTGTACCGCCTCCGCCGCCTCCCTCGGGCCCAAGATCAATGATCCAGTCAGCCGTTTTGATGACATCCAGATTATGCTCAATGACGAGAATCGTATTACCCTGGTCACGCAGGCGGTGCAGTACGGTCAGCAGCATTTCAATGTCCTGAAAATGCAGTCCGGTGGTTGGTTCGTCAAGTATGTAGAGTGTTTTCCCCGTACCACGTTTGGATAGTTCTCGTGATAGTTTGATGCGCTGTGCTTCTCCCCCTGACAGGGTTGTCGCACTCTGTCCCAGGCAGATATATCCCAGACCGACATCCATCAGTGTATCAAGTTTACGCTTCACCACCGGGACAGCCTGGAAGAAATCCGCAGCCTCTTCAATACTCAGCTGTAAAACTTCCTGGATCGACTTTCCCTTGTAGGTAACATCAAGGGTTTCCCGGTTATAGCGTGCGCCCTTACAATGATCGCAGGGAACGTAGATGTCCGGCAGAAAATGCATTTCCACCTTTATCATACCGTCACCCTGGCAAGCCTCACATCTGCCGCCTTTAACATTGAAAGAAAATCTTCCTGGCTTGTAGCCTCTAGCACGCGCCTCCTGTGTGTTGGCAAATAGTTCACGAATAGGTGTGAACAGGCCGGTATAGGTTGCCGGGTTTGAGCGCGGTGTTCGTCCGATCGGGCTTTGGTCAATATCAATGACCTTATCGAAATTCTCGAGCCCTTCAATTGCAGTATGAGGAGCAGGTTCCAGGCTGCTGCCATTCAGGTGTACGGCTACTGCAGGGTAGAGGGTGTCATTGATCAGCGTCGATTTGCCCGATCCGGATACTCCAGTGATACAGGTGAGTAAACCGACGGGTATCGAAGCGTCAACGTTGCGTAAATTATTTCCACTTGCACCGCGAATGATCAGCTGATTTTTTTCATCAGCCGTGGTTCTCGTAGCCGGGACTGCAATAGAGAGTTCCCCGGACAGGTATTTTCCTGTTATCGAGGCCGGGTTTTTGAGTATCTGCTCGGGCGGGCCTTCAGCAACGATGTGTCCACCGTTAATCCCTGCACCTGGTCCGAGATCAAGAACATGGTCGGCACTGCGAATGGCCTCTTCATCGTGTTCAACAACAATGACTGTATTGCCAAGATCGCGCAGCTGCTCCAGCGTGGCCAGCAGACGTGCATTATCACGCTGGTGCAGGCCGATTGACGGCTCATCCAGCACATACATTACACCCACCAGGGCAGAGCCGATCTGTGAGGCCAGGCGTATGCGTTGTGCTTCACCACCGGAAAGTGTTTCTGCAGAACGACTGAGTGATAGGTAACCGAGGCCAACATTGGCGAGGAAGCCCAGTCTTTCGCATATCTCCTGGGTGATACGGTGGGCAATTTCGGCACGTGAACCTTCAAGCGTTAAATTATGGAAATAGTCCACAGTTTCATCAATCGGCAGAGCAGATATATCATGAATTGCCATTTCTCCTATGAAGACATGGCGTGCTTCCTCGCGCAGGCGGCTGCCGTTGCATATCTCACAGCTATGTACAGACAGGTAGCGTGCCAGTTCATCACGCACGGCATGAGATTCAGTTTCCTTGTAACGACGCTCCATGTTTGGAATCACACCTTCAAAAGCATGGGTTCGGCTTTGTCCCCGCATACTTTTGTAATGGAAAGTGATCTTTTCCTTACCACTGCCGTTGAGTATTACATGCTGAATTTTCTTTGGCAGGTCTTCGTAAGGGGTATCGATGCTGAATTCATAATGCTGCGACAGGTTTGTCAGCAGATTGAAATAAAAACGATTCCGTCGATCCCAGCCTGCAATGGCACCGGCAGCCAGACTCAGCGAGGAGTCTCGGATAATCCGGTTTGAATCGAATAACTGCCGTACACCGAGGCCATCACAGCCCGGGCAGGCACCAGCGGGATTATTGAATGAGAACAGGCGCGGTTCTAGTTCGGCAAGGCTATAGCCGCATTCAGGGCAGGCATAGCGGGCTGAAAATACATACTGAGATGCATCACCTTCTCTGGGCTGTGTCAGTACATGCACCAGTCCATCACCCAGTTCTAATGCGGTCTCAAACGACTCTGCCAGGCGTTGTTCTATTCCTTGCTGAACCACGAGGCGATCAACAACGGCTTCAATCGTATGCTTGTTGTTTTTTTTCAGCTCGGGTGCTGACTCCAGGTCCAATACCTCGCCGTCTATGCGTGCACGAATAAAGCCCTGTGCCCGTAGTTGCTCGATGACCTGGGTATGTTCACCTTTTCGTTCCTGGATAACAGGTGCAAGCAGCAGCAGCCTTTCTCCTGCATCCATAGTCATAACCTGGTCAACCATCTGGCTGACGGTCTGTGCTTTTAGCGGCAGCTCGTGCTGTGGACAGCGTGGCTCACCAATGCGCGCAAACAGCAGCCGCAGGTAATCATGAATCTCGGTGACTGTGCCTACTGTAGAGCGAGGGTTATGCGAGGTGCTTTTCTGTTCAATGCTGATTGCTGGCGACAGACCTTCAATGTGGTCCACATCCGGTTTTTCCATTAACGAGAGAAATTGCCGCGCATAGGCCGACAGAGATTCGACATATCTGCGCTGGCCTTCAGCATAGATAGTGTCGAAAGCAAGAGACGATTTCCCTGAGCCGGATAGCCCGGTGATTACGATGAGTTTATTACGCGGAAGATCGAGCGAAATATTCGCCAGATTATGCATGCGTGCACCGCGGATACTGATTTGCTTCATGTCAGATTAAACAATCCTGATGGAAAATTTTAGGCAAACCGTTAATATAAGTCGATTTCACTCTTTCAGGCAAAGAGGTTTTAATTTTGCTCTGATTTCGTGGTGAATAAGCGCTGCGATCAGAGTAAAATCTCGGCTTTTATTCTCTTCGGGAGTAAACTCCCGCGGCTGGTAGTAGATCGGCTTTATTTTCGAAATAGTTCGATAATAATAAGAATCTATTGAACTGTTGCAGGGTGAGATAATGCCCCTGTATTAGCTGGATACTGTCAGTGTGCTGAGAGAGATAAATTGATGTGACAGCAATAGTTACCGAGCATTCTATGAAAAAAAGGCGCATTACTAAAAACCCGATGACATCATTAGAGCGCCGTTCCGTCAGTGCACTGGCGGGGGTGTTTGGCCTGAGAATGCTGGGATTGTTCCTGATCCTGCCTGTCTTTGCACTGTATGCAGAACAGCTGCAGGGAAATACGGCCTTTCTCACTGGTGTGGCAATCGGCGCCTATGGCCTGACTCAGGCCATCTTCCAGATTCCATTTGGTTTGCTGTCGGATAAACTGGGCCGCAAACCGGTGATTGCAGCAGGTCTGCTGATTTTTGCTATTGGCAGTGTTGTCGCTGCAATGGCAGATAGCATTACAGGCGTGATACTCGGGCGTGCCCTGCAGGGTACTGGTGCTATAGCGGCTGCGGTCATCGCCCTGGCATCAGATCTTACCCGTGAAGAGCAGCGTACCAAGGCGATGGCGATAATCGGTATGACCATAGGTCTGGCCTTCTTTATCGCTTTGATGCTCGGGCCCCTGCTGGACCGCATTATTGGTGTGCCGGGCATCTTCTGGTTGACTGCTATATTAGCAATCTTTGCCATAGTAGTTGTTTACAAAGCGGTACCGACACCGGTTGCCAGTCATGTCCCATTAGGTGGAGACACCAGCCTGCGAAGTCAGTTTTCGGTAATCCTGAAAGACGTTCACCTATTACGGCTTGATCTTGGTATCTTCTGTCTACACCTGGTACTGACGGCCCTTTTTGTCGCCATACCTTTTAGCCTGGTTGAATCCCTGGAGATACAGCGGCAGTCACACTGGAGCGTTTACCTGCCAGTAATACTGCTATCTGTTGTTGCCATGGTTCCCCTGGTCATGATGACCACTCGTAAAAAACGTATCCCGAAAATTTTTCTTGCAGGAATAGTGCTGCTGCTGATCGGTGAGCTGATGTTTGCTTTCAGCGCCCACTCGGCAATCTGGTTCCTGCTCGGAATGGTAATCTGGTTTACCGGATTTAATACCCTGGAATCGTTGATGCCATCGCTGGTATCGCGCCTGGCACCGGTGAGTAACAAAGGTGCAGCAATCGGTATCTATAACAGTGCAGAATTTTTTGGTGCCTTTCTTGGTGGTGTTCTGGGTGGTCTCATCCTCGGTATTTATGGCACACAGGGTGTGTATATTATGTCTGCCGGCGTGATCGTCCTCTGGCTGCTGCTCATGCTGCCCGCCAGCCCCCCCAGGTTACTTGATACCCGTGTCCTGCGTTTCAATGACCTCGTATCAAGGGAAGGCAGTGTTGCCAGTGAGTTATCTGAGATTGATGGTGTAATGGAAGTTATCACCATGGCGCCTCAAGGCGTGGTTTATCTCAAAATCGATTCTGAGGTGCTTGATCCCGATGCACTGGACAAGTATGAGACACCTGCAGGCAATTGATATATTATCTATGCTTTGTAGTGAAACAATACAGATAGACTGGTTTCATGGAAAGGAAACCATAAATAAGGAGATTTGAGTAATGGCAAGAGGTGTGAACAAAGTGATTTTGGTAGGCAATCTGGGCAAGGATCCGGAAGTCCGCTATTCACCCAAGGGTAGTGCAATGGCCAACGTGACTATTGCCACGGCAGAGTCATGGAAGGACAAGCAGTCAGGTGAAAAACAGGAAAAAACAGAATGGCATAGGGTGGTGTTTTTTAACCGTTTAGCTGAGATTGTCGGTGAGTATTTGAAAAAGGGCAGCCAGGTTTATATCGAAGGACGCCTGCAAACCCGAAAATGGCAAGGTCAGGATGGGCAGGACCGCTATACTACCGAGATTGTAGCAAACGAAATGCAGATGCTGGGCAGTCGATCCGGCGGCGGTGGCGACACCAGCTGGAACCAGCAGTCAAATAATGCACCATCGCAACAGTCATCCCCGCCCAGTGCACCGCCTGCTGACGATTTCGATGATGATGTGCCATTCTAAAAAGCACATCAGACTATAAAGTAAAGTATTATCTCTAAGCCCCTAATTAATGGGGCTTTTTTTGCAGTGTCACTTTCTATTTCGATTAATCGCACTTTCCGCTTTCCTGCAGAAATGACCAGATAGATCAGCAGGCAAGCCTCATTTTCAGAAAAAATAACTGATAAGGCTACAAAAAGAAGTCTAATTTAGACAGATTGAGCGCAAAAATCTGGTAAAAAGCCCCTGTATTACCTATCCTTATAGTATGAAAAGGGTAGCATTCAACTATAAACTCTTGGACACACCCATTGAGGCGCAAGCACGATCCCGGGAGAGGAAAGACATGTCACAGGGAAAGCCTCTGGTTATCATCGTCGATGACCAGAGTACAGGCAGAAAGATCCTTGAGCAGATTATTAAAGATATCAGTCCCAGTCTTGATGT
>JASJFV010000185.1:0-6959 GCA_033791885.1 Gammaproteobacteria bacterium
ATGTCGACCGAAGTATTTCCCATGCCATTTCGATAGGGCTGCCTGCCTGTCATGAAGGCAACACGGGTGGGTGTACAGGAAGGCTCCGTGTACATACGTGAAAGACGCATACCCTCGCGGGCGATCTTATTGATCGATGGTGTCTCGTAACCGCGGATAGAATTCAGTGTTTTACTGCCAAGATCACCAAAACCGATATCATCAATGAGAATATAAAAAATGTTAGGTGGCTTGCCGCCATTCTGCTTGCGGAACTCTGCAAGTTTTGCATCGAGAGTTTTATCTTCAGCATCCCATTTTTCCCGGTTCTGTTTCTCGAGGATATAGAATTCGGCATCATGGATGATCTTCCCCTGCGCAATCGGTGTTTTAGCAACAACAGCAGGTTTTACCGGGGTTGCCCGAGCACTTTTTTCCTTCGTACTGTCTGCCGCGTCACAGGCACTGGCCATCAATAACATAGGTATTAATACTGATAGATATGTTATTTTCATTTCGCCATCTCTTTGAATTGCATGATCATTGTTTTTAACTATTTTTTTATTTGTGAAGTTACTTTTTTAGTGCCTACTCCCGCGACTGCAGCAGTCCCCGCGCTTTTAACCGCCTTTTTCTTGACTGAACTACTGTCTTTTTAACTGCTATTTTTTGATTTATCAACATCAGACAGGCTTTTATCATAATTTTTTACCTGCCCGACTTTATCTGAAGTAGCATCTGATGATGTCTTATTACCGATATCTGCCCATAACGGCACGGTGAATAAAACAAGCATCAGTGAGAGTGATAAATGGTATGAACGACTAGCCAGGGTAATTACCCTTTTCATTGGCCTGCCAATCTTTACCAGCTAATGCCCAGACCCAGTCCGAAACCGCTTTGATCAACGTCCCATTTAAATTTATCACTTTCAAAATCAGTTGAAAGGTAACGATAAGCCAGCACGGCAGACCAGGTTTTATTGAAACGGTAACCGCCGCCGATACGTCCCTGCCAGACAGAATCCGAATCACCGGCGCCAATATCGCCACTTAATCTCAGCATCCATTTGTCTGTATCTATCGGTTGCCAGAGTACGCCAATAAAACCATCGATCCAGCTGTCACCACCATTCAACGATAGATTTAATGGCAGATTAATATCTTCATCAACCTTTTGATACCGGCCACCACCATAAAGTCTTAATTGATCCGAAAGGCCATAACTTACTCCCGCTTCGACTATCTTCTGGTCTACCGCTACATCTACACCACCCTTCACCCCCAATTCGTCACCTTTTAATTTTACGAAGTTGCCATCAACAAAATAGCCCCAGGTTTCTGATTGCGCGGTAAAGTTTGCGGCGAATCCGGCATCAAGATTAGACACCAGGTCGCTGAAGTCCGCACTGAAATCCACCTCCTGACCGGCAACAGCCGTTGTGCCATCAAGGCTTGATGCCCATAAATAGGGCGTTATCTGGTATTTCCATTCAGCCTGTGAGTTCGCAGAAAAACTGGCCAGGGATAGTCCCAGCAATGCAAAAGCAATATTTCTTGTTGGAGTCATTTTATTCGTCCTTTTTATACTCAAAGTTAAATGTTCAATGATTACTCTATCATTCTGTGCTTAAAATTCAAGAAAAACAGATATTTAGAAAATGCCTTAGGGCGCTGCTCTGCGCGGCAACCGAGATGGCCAGGATTATCAATTCGAAAGGTCCTTTATAAACCCATAGCTCTTAATCTAGATAAGACTTATCCGAACTGCGAGTTAAGATCAGAGACTAGATGGGTCTTACTTTGACAGCATCAGATCTGCTTCCATGTCATTAATTACAGATTGAATAATCACGTTACTTACTGTTACAAAACCGTCATTAGGGCGATCGAAATCCAGTATCACGACCATCAGGAAAGTGAGTACAAGGGCGAATGCGCTCATTCTCCAGCGGCTCATGCGGCCCTGGATGCCGGCATTGTAACCGGCGACAGCAAGGGATGCAGAGGATATAAACACCAGCATCCACATAATTACACGAGGCAGTTTGTCTATAGCCGCCGCCAGGCGGATCGTGTGAGCGTCGAGAACACCGTTAATGGCAGCCACCAGCGATGCTTCTATAGGACCCGCTTTGCCCTGTTCGACAACTCGTTTGGTGGCGGGCCAGATTTTTCCCAACTCATCCAGCGTCGACTTCAACACCTGATTGCGGTCTTCGTCGGATCGTATTGTGCCTAACTCAAATACACGACTGCGCGCGTAATCTAGCAGTATCGCCTTCAGTTCCGTTCGTCCCGGCTCCGCAACCAGGTCAGCTCGATTAAACGCAGTTCCTAGTGCATTAGCTTCAATAATCACTGCGTTCTTGCGAGAATCATAGCGACTCACGCCCGAGGCATAGGTAAATGCCAGCACCAGCCCCATTACAGCAAACATCGACGTCAGTACAACAGCTCCACCACCGGAATCTGCATCCTTCCAGTGCTCTCGTCTGCTCAGACCAACTCGAAAGCCAAATTCAAGCGAAACGGCCAAAATAGCTATGCATATGAAACCCGCAGCCCAGACCGGAAGATTATAAAACAGTGAAAATTCCATCATTTGAAGCGGACCTTATTTGACCTTGATTATTAATTCTTTAGCTGACGAGGCTGGTTAGTTATAAGTCTCATCATTCTCTGCGTAATTACCACAGCACAAAGCGATTTTATAAATATCAAATTCTATATTAGGCATTGAGGAATGACTAATAATATATAAACTCAAACATAAGCTGGCATCGAAGATTAATCCATTACAGGATTTTTTCTGATGTGGGATCTTAATAAAGAACACGCCTGAAATATTTATCTGCAGATCCATTCAGTTCACGATAATAAAAAAACATAACACTGATTATCTATATCCACTTCTGAGACTGCTCCATGATTGAGGCCAGAATCAGCATAAGCCGGGACTGACTCCACATCGATTTCTTTCAGACAAACACCATCATGTGGGAACATATGATAAGAATAACAATCCAATGAATATTGGTTTGCGGTTTACTACCAGCTGCAAGAATTACAGTTACAGGTAAAACGTAATAGCAGAAACGTAACACATGAATCGAAAAAAACATGAAACGTGATGATTATTCAATAATAGAGCAAATCAGGCGAAATCTGCTTGCAATAATCAGCCTCACGGTGGCGATAAGCGCGCTTGGCTATAATACCTGGCGCAACGAAACCACTGAAGAGAATCGAAATATCAGGCTGGCGTCATTTGAAATCCTGGTGCAGTTGGGAAAGTTGCAGATCATTACTGATCACGCCCACTACGGGAACAATAATAATACAGGAAATCCTATCACCGGCTGGGGACATGTTGCCATGATTGATGATCTAAGCTTCTTAATGCCTGGACCAATCCCCCAAATGGCGACAAAACTGAAATCAACCTGGCAGACAAACTGGCAGGGACTGGGTAAAGATGAGATGAGTGCATTGAAGATTACCGAGTCAATCACCGAGATGCGAAATACAGTGAAAGCCCGGCTTAAGACGATCAGCTAAGACGAAACCTTGCCAACAGGCTGATCGCCGCCGTTTCAATTCGCAGAATCTGTTGACCAAGACTGACTTTTTTTGCACCTGCTGCCACTATTCGCCTGACCTCGCTATCTGTAAAGCCGCCTTCCGGCCCGATCATTAGCAATTTGTCTGCAGTACTGCTGCAATCAACATCGGCACCATCCGGGTGAGCCAGCAGCACTTCTCTGCCTGCTGCACAGGCCGCACTGGTGACATCCTCCGGTTTCGCCGCCGGCAACAGTTCCGGTAACCATGCTGAACCACTTTGCTTGCAGGCCTCAAGGCAGATTCTCTGCCAGCGCTGATAGCTATTTTTACCTACTTTACTGACACTACGATCACACAACAAAGGTTGCCAGGCACTTATGCCCAGCTGGGTTGCCATATCTAGCATGGTTGAATGGCGATCGCCTTTTGCAATAGCGGTCGCCAGAATTATATCGGGCTTGAGGATTGGTATTTGGTTGATTTTTACCACGCGCAAACTGGCCTGATCCCTACCCTCGAGGCTCTCAACTGTGGCCAGGGCATGGGCGCCTTTGCCGTCAATAATGCGAATCGGATCACCGATATCGAGCCGCCTGACCCCGAGGGCATGCCAGGCCTCTTTACCAGACAGGGAGATCAAGCTCCCCTCTCTAAATCCTTCATCCAGATAGAAGGTTGGCATGCTCATTGTTTCTGACTCATGGTAGCTGACTCATAGAAATCGGCATATTGATTCTATCTTATAGTGGCTTGTGAACAGGCAAATAAACTTCATAGCGAACAACTTTACCTTCATGAAGAGCAACATGATCAGCGGCCAGAGGTGGTGCGTGTAGTGGCCGCTTCACCACTACTCGTCGTAATGCATGCTGACGTGCAACACTGAGCAGCTGTGCATCATCCATATCATCTCCAACGATATTTCGCAAAACCCTGACCGCTTTTGGCGGCAAAGCCGAACGCTTGCGCTTTGCTGGAAACATGGGATCTATAAAGACGACGTCGGCGGCAGGTAATAGTGGTAACAGGTTTATAGCATCACCAAAATGCGCTTCAATTTTTCCTGCCGTAGGCAGTGAGCCAGTCTTTGCGGCATACAAAGCGGATACCAGTAACGCAAAGACGACAGGATTTCGCTCTATGGCAATTACCCTGTCGGCTATCATCGACAGCATGAGGCTGTCTCCTGCCAGACCGGCAGTTGCGTCAATCACTGTACCACCTCGTGCCGGTGCAAGGGCGCGTAGCAAAGGCTGTTTAGCCGAAAATTTTGACGGTTTTGACAATACTGGCTGCACCTTCTCGCCGTCTTCTGTATGTAGCACGAGACCCTTATCATTGCAGGACAAATAATAACCTACTGCAGGGGGAGCACTGCATACTGGCAGGTTTAGCGAAGCAATGGCGTCAGTGAGTTCTGCTGGCAGGCTATCTAAACCATTTTCCAGCAGGGGTATCTGACTTGCCTGCATAATCACGCAACAGCGTCATCAATCACATCACGCCGTGGCCAGACCTTGAGTAATACCTGTATCACTGTCGCCAGTGGAATGGCAAAAAACACACCCCAGAATCCCCACAGTCCACCAAACACCAGTACCGCTATGATGATGGCAATCGGGTGCAGGTTTACCACTTCGGAAAACAGCAGAGGTACCAGCACATTACCATCGAGCGCCTGGATGACACCATAGGCAATGATTAGCCAGCCGGTCTGTGGATCCCATCCCCATTGAAAAAAGGCTATCAGCATGACCGGTATCGTAACCACCGCTGCACCGATGTAGGGAATAATGACTGACAAGCCAACCAACACTGACAGCAACAGGGAAAATTGCAGTCCAAAAAACGAAAAAGTAGCATACGAGACGGAGCCGACAATAATAATTTCCCAGGCCTTGCCGCGTACATATTTGGCAATCTGGCTATTCACCTGTACCCACACTTTCGTCGCCAGCCTGCGCTGCTTGGGCAGAAAGCTACTTACCCAGTCTGAGATCAGGTCCTTGTCTTTGAGAAAAAAGAAAACCAGCAGGGGTACCAGGAAAAGATAGACCACAATGGCCAGCAAACCGGGAACCGACTCCAGTGACTTGGTCAGGAGATATTGTGCTGTACCACCAATTTCAGAACGAATAATGACAGCCAGTTCGCGAATCTGACCTTCGGTAATCATATTCGGGAATTTTGCCGGTAATTCCAGCAGGGACTGCTGACTTGCAGAAATCATACTTGGAAGCTGCTGCAATAACTGGCTGACCTGGGTCGACAATAGCGGCACCAGCCAGAACAGTAACATAAGATAAATAATCAGGAAGAATATGAAGGTAATGACTGATGAGATTAACCGACTGATGTTCAGGCGAATAAGCCTGCGAACTATACCTTCCAGTAGATAGGCGATGACTATGCTGGCAAACACCGGTGCCAGCATATCTCCCATCGTCAGAACAACCAGTAGACCGCCTGCCAGCAACAAAAATAATATCAACGCCTGTGGATCAGAAAAATACCGCTGCCACCAAAGGCGCACCAAATTCATTGCCATACATCTCCCGTTTTCATCGTTCTATAATACTGCCTGTCTACTGTAGGTAAATAATACAGGAAATTGGCCAAAGTCGGGCATCGTAGCTCTTTTGTGGAATGAATTCCGACATAATGGATTTCTCAATGATCCATTGCTATATTCATTTCGTCATGAAGAGGATAAAGATACAGGAAAAAGACTTCAGTCTCGAGCAGGAGATCAACCTGCTACGCAGTGACCGCACTGATATTGGGGCTATCGCCAGCTTTACCGGACTGGTACGCGATCTCAACGAAGGGGATGAAGTCAGCCTTTTAACGCTTGAGCATTACCCTGGCATGACAGAGAGCCAGTTAGAGCAGATTGCCTCTGAAGCCGAATCACGCTGGCCATTACAGGCGATAAGCATCATCCATCGAGTCGGCACTCTTGCCCCCGGTGACCAGATTGTACTGGTCATTACAGCCAGCCCGCACAGGGGCGCGGCCTATGAAGCAAATGAATTTATTATGGACGTCCTGAAGACCAGGGCAACCTTCTGGAAAAAGGAAACGCTTGAAAACCGCTCACGCTGGGTAGAAAGTCGCGGCAGTGATGATGCTGCATTGATGCGCTGGAAGAAAGCAGACTGAACCGCATATACGATTAATCAGCAATTTGTTCGTCCGTAAAGATGAATGAAAATATTATTCCTGAACCGGTATAATTCCAAATTCTCTGTCATACGTCATCCATTCACTGTCACATTGCGACGGAGTGAAAAAACTTAAGCGTAGCCGTGCTGACGTGTCGCACAGGCCGCTATTACCGGATTCACACTTAATTAACTAAAGGGACCATCATGGGATTTCTAGAAAACAAAAAAATACTCATTGCCGGCGTTG
>JASJFV010000186.1:0-13912 GCA_033791885.1 Gammaproteobacteria bacterium
GAGTCATCCATGTTCTGGAATATATTTTCCAGCTTACTGGCCTGTTGACGGGCAAGCTTTGATTCCTTTGCCTTGCTCTTGCGGTACATGGCAATTTCGCGCGCCGTGCGCTCATCCCTTGCCACCAGCACTTCATCACCTGCGGTTGGAACACCCGACAGCCCGAGCAGCTCGACCGGCATAGCAGGACCCGCCTGCTTGATAGATTTGCCAGTATCATCATACATGGCACGCACTTTTCCGCTTTCCTGACCGGCAATAAGAATATCACCTTTACTCAGAGTACCCTCGAGAACCAGTACCGACGCCACTGGTCCGCGTCCTTTGTCAAGACGGGCTTCAACAACCATACCTTTCAACGGACCTGTCACAGGTGCCTGCAACTCAAGAATTTCTGATGTCAGCAGAACGCTTTCGAGCAGGCTCTCAACACCTTCACCGGTATGGGCTGACACGGCAACAGACATTACATCCCCGCCATAATCTTCTACAAACACATCATGACTGCTTAATTCTGACTTAACTCGCTCAAGATCTGCGCCTTCCTTGTCAATCTTATTGATGGCTATAACAATAGGGACATTGGCAGTACGCGCATGATGGATGGCCTCAATTGTTTGAGGTTTAACACCATCATCTGCTGCAACAACTATAATTACGATATCCGTCGCCTGTGCGCCGCGTGCACGCATAGCACTAAAGGCTTCATGTCCCGGTGTATCAAGAAATGTCATTCCGCCATGGTCAGTCTTAACGTGGTAGGCACCAATATGCTGAGTAATCCCACCGGCTTCACCACTGGCAACCCTTGTTTCACGAATATAATCCAGCAGTGATGTCTTGCCGTGATCAACATGCCCCATAACCGTTACGATCGGGCTACGCGGTTTGAGTTCATAGTCACCCCCATCCTGCTGCGTGAAGACATCTTCGGGGCTATCAGCTTTGGCTTCTCTTGCTACATGCCCCATTTCTTCAACCACCAGGGTAGCCGTATCGGTATCAAGCATCTGGTTAATCGTCACCATCATGCCCATACCCATCAGGGCTTTTATCACCTCTCCCGCCTTTACCGACATCGCAGATGCGAGATCAGCTACGGTAATTGTTTCTGGTATCTCTACCTCACGCACTATTGGTTCTGTTGGTTTTTCGAACACATGCTGATCAGTGATACTAGTTTGTACTTTCTGGTTTCCTCTGCGCTTGGGTTTACGTCGTTTACCACCTTTACCCGGTGCAACATGTAGCTGTGCGCGCTCTTTTTCAAAGCTGCCCTTGTCACGACCATGTCCTGACTTCTCTTTTTTTGCAGGTGTCTGTTTACCGGGGCGAGGACCCGCACTCTTTTTAGGCTCATCTGGTTTTGCAGAAACTTTCTTTTTTGCGTCTTCTTTTGCTGATTTTTCTGCATCTGCCTGGCGTGCCAATTCAGCTTCAGCTTCCGCTTTGGCTTTAGCTTCAGCTTCCTCTGCCTGTTTCTTAGCGAGAACCTCAGCTTCCTTTGCAGCCTCAATTTTATCCAGTTTTTGTTGTTCTTTTTCTTTTTCCAGTCTTAGCTTTTCTTCTTCCTGCGCCTGCGCTTCGTCAATCACACCCTTGTTAACAAATGTGCGCTTCTTTCGCACTACGACCTGCACCGCATGTGCTCCACCAGTACGTGATGTCTGGCGAATCTCACTCGTTGTTCTTCTACTCAGTGTTATCTTGTTGCGTGACTTGGGTAATTCGGCATCATTGTTTCCGCTAAGGTGTTTAAGCAGGAGCATTTTTTCGTCATTGGTCAGATCATCGTCAGCTTTTTTGTCATTGATGCCGGCGGCAGTCAGCTGCTTAAGCAGGTGTTCTGGCTCGACACCGATTTTCTCTGCAAAACTTTTAATATTGGTCTCTGACATCTTTCTTCTCTCTACCCTGTTGAGGGTAATAACGAAAATTCGGTTTATTCTACTCTAATAGCCTTAAATATTTTATTGATTTACTCGAACCAGGGTGCCCTTGCAGCCATAATCAATTGTTTCGCCTGCTCTTCATCCATGTCCTGAATTTCAAGTAATTCATCGACAGCAAGCTCAGCAAGGTCTTCCTGCGACACTACGCCATTACTTGCCAGTACCCTGGCTGTATGTTCATTCATACCATCAAGAGCCAGAAGATCTGCATCGGGCTCTGCTTTTTGCAACACCTCTTCCTCTGCTATAGCTGAGGTCAACAAGGCATCAGCTGCACGATTGCGTAATTCATCAATCAATGCCTCATCAAACTCTTCAATTCCCTCCATCTCCTGCCTCGGTACATAGGCCACCTCCATCACAGAAGTAAAGCCTTCCTGAACCAGGATAGACGCAACATCTTCATCCACATCCAGCTGACGGGAGAACATTTCGATCAGTTTCTGAGCTTCACCCTGACCTTTTTCTTCAGCACCACTCTCTGACATGACGTTTAACACCCAGTCAGTAAGCTTTGAAGCAAGCTGGACATTCTGGCCGGCCCGGCCAATGGCCTGAGCAAGTTGCGTCTCATCAACAATTACATCAATAGCATGGCCTTCTTCATCAACCATGATAGAAAGAATTTCGGCTGGGGCGAGCGCATTAATAACAAACTCAGGAATTTCAGGCGACCATTTAATGATATCTACGCGTTCACCGGCAATCTCATTAGAAACGCTTTGCACGCGAGAACCTCGCATACCTACACAGGCTCCGACCGGATCGATTCGTCCATCCATAGATTGCACGGCAATCTTTGCACGTGACCCCGGATCTCTCGCGGCACCATGAATTTTTATCAGTCCTTCACCCACCTCGGGCACTTCAAGTTCAAATAGTTTAATCAGTAATTCCGGTGATATACGGCTGAGTAGCAGCTGCGGACCACGGGTGGCATAACGAACCTCTTC
Organism: Gammaproteobacteria bacterium; assembly: GCA_033791885.1. Classification (GTDB taxonomy): domain Bacteria; phylum Pseudomonadota; class Gammaproteobacteria; order BMS3Bbin11; family BMS3Bbin11; genus BMS3Bbin11. Next base: position 2,906 of record JASJFV010000186.1, read on the forward strand.
AAGAATTGCCCTGATCCGGTCACCTTTGCGCAGGCCTTCTCTCGGAATCATATTCCGCTTCGGCAGCAAAGCCTCAGTGCCATTGATTTCAATAATCGCATCACCGCGTTCCATGCCTTTTACGATGCCGGTAATCATTTCACCCTGGCGATCTTCAAAATCCCTGACAATCTGCTCACGTTCTGCTTCACGAACCTTCTGCATAATGACCTGTTTGGCCGCCTGTGCAGCAATTCTGCCAAACGCCACAGCATCAATACTTTCTTCTATAACGTCACCAGCAAGCAGTTCGGGATAGTCTTCCACGGTTGTACTCAATAACAACTGTTTGTCTGGGTACTCAAGCCCTTTACCTTCTTCAAGCGCTTCATCATCAACGATTTCCCACACACGAAAACTTTTATACTCACCCGTTGACCTGTCTATATCTACCCTGGCATCAATATCCAAAGGATTAAGTTTACACGTTGCTGCAGCCAGGGCAGCCTCAATTGCCTGAAATATGACTTCTTTACCAAGCCCTTTCTCGCGTGAAACGGCATCTGCCATCATCAGAATTTCGTTTTGCATAACAAGCCTCGTTAACTATCCAATATCGGTACCAGATTTGCTTTTTCTACAATATCAAAAGGTATTTCATATACCTCATTGTCGACTGCAACGTACAGATACTCGCCATCAAATGATTCAAGTATGCCCTTGAAGTTTTTCCTTCCAAGAACAGCCTCAGTACTACGTATTTTTACTAATTCACCGGTAAATTGATCAAAATGCTCAGGTTTTACCAGCGGCCTATCGATGCCTGGAGACGAAACCTCCAATGTGTAATGACCCTGCATAGGATCCTCAACATCAAGGATGCCACTTACCTGGTAACTGACTGCCTGGCAGTCATCAACCGTAATACCCTTCTCTGCGTCAATGTAAATACGCAGAATTGTGCCATTTCCACTGCCTGTCAATTCCACACCAACCAGTTCATAAGCCATTGATTCAATCACCGGCTCAAACAAGTCGCTTAGTTTCTTTTCCAGTCTATCCATTCCGCCAAACCATGACATATACACTCTTCAGGAATCTGCCGATTCATCAGTAATGCATCGCCAAACGACCATAACAGACATCAATCGGAGCCCGAAAAAACAAGACCCCGCATTGCGGGGTCTTATTTTTATAAAAAACTTGGTAGCGGGGGCAGGATTTGAACCTACGACCTTCGGGTTATGAGCCCGACGAGCTGCCAGACTGCTCCACCCCGCATCAGACGGAGGGCATCATACTCATGCCTGCATGATTTTTCAACATCGGAAGGCATTTAATTCTACAAAACACGGTGATTGTTACTTTGTTTCGTGTTTTACCAGGCTCGGATTCCAGAAAAGCATCTTGCGTTGATCATACTCTTCCTTAACTTTTTCAGTTTCCCAATCTTTGCTGGTATCGAAATAGCCTTCTTTCATAACGCGAATACTCAGCTTCCTGGTCTTCTTTGCGACATTGTTTTCTACCACTAAAGTTGATTCCAGCGGCGTAGTACCAAGAAAAATCCAGGGGGCATCGGCCTCTGCTTCATTATCCAGCCGATAGATAACATAACCGCCGGCGGGTTCAGAGTAGACCTTGATTGGAACTGGTTTAGGAGCACTGCTGCAGGAGGAGAAAAGCAGCATTGCTGAAATGGCGAATAAAATAAAACTGGTTTTCATTGAAGGGTTCTCCTACTGCTTCTTCATTTCAACTTTAACTGCCTGCGGCTCATTCTCTGCCTTGGCTCGGGAACTATGACGCATATTCACCCAGAAGGCTGTCACTTTGTCATCAAAACCACTTTTATGAAAGCGCACCGTGATCAGCTTTGATTCTTCACGATCATTTTTCCAGTGAACCATTACCGGGGTCGTGCCCAACAGTGAGTCATCCTCGAGATTGACAACTTCAGCACCTGCGGGCTCTGACAATATCCTCGCTGCACCATAGCTGGAACAGCCACTAAATGCCAAAAGCATCATTGGGACAAGTACAGCGAGCTTCATGTTCTTTAATGTTTTCAACCAAATCACCTCATTATAATTTCGAAATATTTTCGATTTTATTATTTTACTATCCCATTTTACTAATTGCTTCACTACATATATCCATTACCACTCCAATCCATGGCATTATTAGGAGCAAGGCAAATACATTGACAGAGAGAATAAACTGCATACCGAAATTCGCTGTTATCGGTTCATTCGTATCCGGTTTTTCAAAATAAAGCGTCTTAACAACCTTCAAATAATAATAAGCCCCAATGACTGCAAATAACACTGCAACAACAGCAAGCCAGTACTTGTCGACATCGATCAACGCCTGAATAACAGAAAGCTTGGCAAAGAAACCAACTGTTGGAGGAATCCCGGCCATTGAAAACATAACCAGTGCGACCATGAATGCGAACCAGGGGTGACGCTTGTTGAGTCCTTTGTAGTCACTGATCTCCTCTGCTTCGAAACCCGCCCTGGACATCATGATTATCAGGCCGAAAGCTGCCATTGTGGTAAATGAATATATTATGACGTAGAAAAGAGATGCACTATAACCATTCGGGTTGGCACTGATAATACCCAGCATGAAATAGCCCATATGCGAAATCGTCGAATAGGCCAGCATGCGCTTTAAATTCGTCTGCGCTATGGCAACTATATTGCCCAATGCCATCGACAATATGGCGAAGATCGTAAGCATGTCAGACCAGCTTACGGCAAGTGCCTGGAAACCGTCGACCAGTAAGCGCATGACGAAGGCGAAGGCTGCAATCTTGGGTGCCGTACCAATGAATAAAACGACGGATGTAGGTGCTCCCTGGTAGATATCAGGTATCCACATATGAAATGGCACCACACCAAGCTTGAAACCTATGCCTACGACAATAAAGATGAGACCCAGTATCAGCATCACATCATCAGATTGCATTCCCTGTATGGCATTCCTGATAGTCTCAATATCAAGACTTCCTGTTGCACCATAGATGATGGACATACCATAAAGTAGCATGCCGGAAGCCAGTGCACCGAGTACGAAATATTTCATCGCAGCCTCAGTGGCCAGATCTGAGTTACGGTTCATCGCCACCAGCGTGTAGAGCGATAATGAAAGCAGTTCAAGACCAATATAGATGGTAATGAAGTGACTGGCCGAGACCATAACCATCATACCGACGACGGCAATAAGTATCAGTACAAAATACTCACCACGATACATTTTCCGCTCTGTTATATAGCCATGAGAGTAGATGAGAACAACAAAGGTGAGGATAAATATGGTCGATTTGACCAGTGTCGCCATACCATCAAGAACAAACATGTCATTGAAGGCTTTCACCGCATCGCCTGCTGGTGCGGCAACCAGAGTTAAATAAAAACCAACCAGTAAAGTGACCTGGGTAAGCAGGAAACTTACCCTGGGCATACGTTCATGAGTAAATCTGTCGACCAGCAAAATCACGCAGGCCATCGTAAAGACGAAAATCTCCGGGATGGCCAGTTGAATGTCTGCGAATATGTTGTTCATAAACTTACACTTACAGTTTGGTGACTGAAGACAGGGCAAGAACCTTATCCACAGATGAATGTATCGTGTCGAGGAATGGCGCGGGCCACAAACCCATGACCAGTACTGTCAGGGTAAGAATCAGTAAAAATAGCCCTTCCCTGCTGTTAATATCTTTCAGCCCCTTCACGTTTTCATTGCTGACAGCACCGAAGATCACCCGTTTATACATCCACAAGGTATACGCGGCGCCCAGTATCAATGTAGTACCGGCAATAATGGCATACCACGCGTTGACCTGGAATACGCCAAGAATGACCAGGAACTCGCCAACAAAACCTGACGTTCCGGGCAGACCCGCATTGGCCATGGCGAACAGCATCATAAAGGCTGCAAATTTCGGCATGGTGTTCGCAACACCGCCATAGTCAGACATTTTGCGGGTATGCATGCGATCATAGAGCACACCAACACAAAGGAACATAGCACCTGAAATAAAACCGTGCGAGATCATTTGAATGACAGCACCTTCCAGTGCCATTTTGTTGAAAACAAATAAACCAAGGGTGACAAAACCCATGTGTGAAATTGATGAATAAGCAATCAACTTCTTCATATCGGTTTGTGCCAGAGCAACCATTGCGATATAGACAATAGCGATCAATGACAAAACAATGATAAAGCCTGAAAGGGAATGGCTGGCATCAGGCGTAATCGGCAGGTTAAAGCGGATAAAGCCATACGCGCCCATCTTTAACATGATAGCGGCCAGAACGACGGAACCCCCGGTGGGCGCTTCGACATGCGCATCCGGCAACCAGGTATGCACCGGAAACATGGGAATCTTAACAGCAAAGGCCATGAAGAATGCCATGAACAACCAGATTTGCTCTGTCAGACCGAGTTTAACCGTGTACAGATCAGCCAGGGCGAAGCTGCCGTTGCTTTTGAAATAGAGGTAGACCAGGGCTACCAGCATCAACAGCGATCCCAGCAGCGTATAGAGAAAGAATTTTATTGTTGCATAAATCCTGTTCGGCCCACCCCATATACCGATAATAAGGAACATCGGTATCAGCATAGCTTCCCAGAAGACATAGAAAAGTATCGCATCAGTTGCCGAGAAGACACCGATCATCAGCCCTTCCATGATCAGAAAAGCAGCCATGTATTGTGCGACCTTTTCCTGAATCACCTGCCAGGCAGAAATCACCACGATAATCGTGATAAAAGACGTCAACAGTATTAATAGCAAGGCGATGCCATCAATACCCAGTGAATAGTTAATATTCAGTGCAGAGATCCACGGCATATTCTCAATGAACTGCAACTCACCTGAAGCTTTATCAAAGCCGGTATAAAGTGGAATAGTGACCAGGAACGTGACAATACTGACCAGCAGTGCGACGATTCTTGCCAGCGCTGCACGCTGGTCATTGCCAGTTGCCAGCACGGCAATGGCGCCAGCTATCGGTAACCAGATGGCAAGACTTAGTTGATTCGCTTCAAACATTTACGTGAATCTCGTTAATTAACACTTAAGAACCAGGTCATCAGTACCAGCAGCCCAATAATCATTGCAAAAGCATATTGATTGACCAGACCAGTCTGCAGTGGTTTTAATATCTTTGAAAAATAGCCCACTGCCTTTGCTGAACCATTTACCAGCCAACCATCAATAAATACAGTATCACCGTATTTCGACAACAGGCGTCCCAGCTTGACGGTACCGTCAGCAAAAAACTTCTGATTGAAGTCGTCGATGTAATATTTATTCATCAGCAGGTCATAAACAGGGGTCATAGATGCCGTGACCCTGCCTGGTAATTCCGGCTTACGGATATAAAACAGCCAGGCCAGGAAAACGCCAAATATGGCTAACCAGAATGGCGGCTGCATCATGCCATGCAGCATGAAGCCAAGCACAACCTGGAAACTTGATTGACCCTCGTAATGCTCGGCGATTTGCCCTATCACATCATGTTGCGGTAATACCAGGATGGAGCCTGTAAAGTAGTCTCCAAACACCATCGGTTCAATAAACATGGCCCCGGCAATCATTGAAGGAATGGCTAACAGAATTAGCGGCAAAACAACCACCATCGGTGATTCTTTTACATGCTGTAATGTGTGCTGGTCCATCCGTGGCCGGCCATGAAAAGTCATGAACAGTAAACGGAAAGAATAAAATGCAGTTAACACAACACCGGCCAGCACCGAAGCGTATGCTATGCCGGAACCAAATAATTCAGAGTGGTGGACACTCTCAATGATAAGGTCCTTGGAGAAAAAACCGGCAAAGGGTGGAATTCCCGCCAGTGCCAGCGATCCGATTACAGCAGTAATATAGGTCCAGGGCAGGAACTTTCTCAGTCCTCCCATCTTCCGCATGTCCTGCTCATGATGCATAGCAATAATGACTGAACCTGCAGCAAGGAAAAGCAGTGCTTTGAAAAAGGCATGGGTACCAAGATGGAATATCGATGCGGCATAACCCGAAGCACCGAGTCCAACGGTCATGTAACCCAGTTGAGATAGCGTGGAATAGGCCACCACACGCTTGATATCGTTTTGCACCAGCCCAAGCAATGCCATAAAAAATGCAGTAATGGCACCGATAATCATGACCACACTTAAAGCGGTTTCCGAGAATTCAAATAATGGCGAGGTACGAGCCACCATGAAAATACCGGCTGTCACCATTGTTGCCGCGTGGATCAATGCTGAGATTGGTGTGGGACCTTCCATTGAATCCGGCAGCCAGACATGCAGAGGCACCTGCGCAGATTTACCCATCGCACCAATAAACAGCATGATACAGATGAATGTGATTATGCTCCACTCACTACCGGGAAGTATTTCTATGGTCTGTCCAAGTACTTCAGGTACAGAAGCAAACACTGCATGGTAATCCAGGGTGCCGAAGGTTGCATAGATCGCAGCTATGCCGATCAGGAAGCCAAGGTCACCAACTCGGTTTACCAGAAAGGCCTTCATGTTGGCATATATTGCGGTGTCTCGCGTGTACCAGAATCCGATAAGCAGGTAGGAAATCAGGCCAACGGCTTCCCAGCCAAAGAACAGTTGTAAAAAGTTATTCGACATCACCAGTATGAGCATGGAGAAAGTAAATAACGAGATATAACTGAAGAAACGCTGGTATCCGGGATCTTCGTGCATATAGCCAATGGTATAGATGTGCACCATTAACGAGACAAAGGTCACAATTACCATCATGGTAGTGGTCAGATTGTCTATCAGAAAGCCGATTTCGAATGGGAAGTTATCACTAACACCCCAGACGTATACCGTACCGTTAAATGTGTTACCGGCCATCACATCAAAATAGACGTAAACAGACAACGCGCAGGCTATCGCTACGCCCGCAATGGTAATCGTATGCGCACCGGCGCGACCGATTTGACGGCCGAACAAGCCTGCCACAACTGCTGCAAACAGGCAGACTAGCGGGATCGCAAGATAAACAAGTTTCATATCATCTACCATCTTGTTATCCCTTCAGGCTATCCAGATCCTGGATGTTGATTGTATTTCTGCGTCTGAACAGGACAATAATAATGGCCAGTCCAATCGCAGATTCAGCAGCAGCCACGGTAAGAATAAAGAACACAAACACCTGCCCTGCAAGGTCATTCAGATAATGTGAAAAGGCAATAAAATTCATATTTACTGCTAGCAGCATCAGCTCGATAGACATCAGCAAAATAATGACATTTTTCCTGTTCAAAAAGATCCCTGTCACACTTATTGCAAAAAGTATGGCTCCAAGAATCAGGTAATCAGATAGAGCGATCATTAATTATCCTTCCGTCAGTCCTGCTTCTCAGCATTCATTTTCACGATACGCAGGCGATCCTGCTTGCGCACACGTACCTGTTCATCCGGCTTCTGCCTCTTCGACGATACGCGTCCGCGCAGGCCGAGCGAAATTGCCGCAACAATAGCCAGAAGCAGCAATACTGCTGCAAGCTCAAATGGATAGACATAGTACGTGTAGATCAACAGGCCAAGCTGATGTGTATTGCCATAATCCGCCGCTGCGGCCGCTGGTGCAGGCATCTGATCCATCTCGAATGGGCCGGAACTCAGTACGATTGCCAGTTGCAGTAAAATAATCACAGCCACTGTCGCACCAATAGGTAGATATTCACCAAACCCTTCACGCAGTTGATCGGTATCTATATCCAGCATCATGACGACAAACAGGAACAGAACCATCACGGCACCGACATAAACGAGCACCAGCACAATGGCGAGGAACTCTGCTTCCAGCAATAGCCAGATACATGCAGCTGTGAAGAATGTGAGTATTAGAAACAATGCGGCACGGACCGGGTTACGGACCGTAACCACCATGATCGCAGAAATCACTGTTACTGATGCTAGAAAGTAAAATGCCAGTTGTTCAAATGTCATGTCAGTATCTTCAAAGCAATTATTGGCTACCTGTAGGGTGCATCCAGTTTTCTGTCCCGGGCTATGCTTTCTTCCATGCGGTCGCCATTCTCCAATAACATATCCTTGGTGTAGTAAAGGTCGCCTTTATTTTCACCGTGATAGTCAAACACTCGCGTTTCAACTATCGCATCTACCGGGCAGGCTTCTTCACAGAAACCGCAAAATATGCATTTGGTTAGATCGATGTCATACCTTTTGGTGCGTCGAGAACCATCTTCCCTTACTTCTGAATCAATCGTAATTGCCAGTGCAGGGCAAACTGCCTCGCAAAGCTTGCAGGCAATGCAGCGTTCTTCACCGTTCGGGTAGCGTCTTAACGCATGTAGACCACGAAAACGAAAAGACATCGGGGTCTTTTCTTCCGGGTACTGTACGGTAATTTTTTTCTTGAACATGTGCCTGCCAGTTACTGACATTCCCTTAAGCAACTCGATAAGGAACAGGCTTTTAATAATACCTATGGCTTTATTCATCTTTTCTGACCCTAGTGAAACAGGTGCCCCCATGGTGTCAAAAACATGGCAACGCCCATTACAACAATCCATATTATTGTCAGGGGGATAAAGACCTTCCATCCCAGACGCATAATCTGGTCATAACGATAACGTGGAAATGTCGCACGGAACCAGAGGAAAAAGAACAGCACAAAACTGGTTTTCAGTAATAGCCAGTGAAGACCATCACCGAGAATCGGGGTATCGGCAAACGCACCAACAGGTGACATCCAGCCACCAAGAAACATCAGCGAGGTAAGCATGGCAATCAATATCATGTTGGCATATTCCGCCAGGAAGAATACGGCAAATGTCATACCGGAATATTCGACATGGAAACCAGCAACAATTTCTGATTCACCTTCAGCAACATCAAAGGGTGCCCGATTGGTTTCAGCAACACCAGAGATAAAGTAAACAATAAACATCGGGAACAGCGGCCACAGGTACCAGTCGGTCAGCCCGCCACTTTGTGCCAGCACGATTTCGCGCAGGTTCAGACTTCCTGCTGCCATCAGTACTGTCACCAGGGCAAAACCCATCGCCAGTTCGTAAGACACGACCTGTGCTGAAGCACGCATGGCACTGAGGAAAGCGTATTTGGAATTTGACGCCCAGCCGGCAATAATAATGCCGTAGACACCAATGGAAGTCATCGCAAGAATAAACAGCACGCCTGCATTGATATCTGACAGCACCAGGCTGTCCGTGAAGGGGATCACAGACCACGCGGCCAGGGAAGGTGCTATGGATAATATCGGCGCCAGGATAAACAGATATTTATTCGATTTTGCAGGAACGATGATTTCTTTACAGAGTAATTTCAGTGCATCCGCTATCGGCTGCAGCCAGCCACGCGGCCCGACCCGGTTAGGCCCGACACGGATCTGCATATAACCAATTAATTTACGCTCGGCAAATGTCAGGTAGGCCACTGCCAGCATCAACGGCGCAACGATGACAACCACTTTAATCAGGGCAATCAGCAGTACCTGCAGCCAGTCTGGAAAGATTTCAAGTATGCTAAGTAATGCTTCAGGCACAGGTCTTCACCTCTAACCAGTTCATATCACCTAGCGCCGCGGTTTCCTCTGTCGCTGTTGGCAGCATTATGCAGTTCAGCGGAATAGAAGGGTCAGCCTTAACATTTATCTCTATTTTGTTATCTGCATTGCCAACTTCAATCCTGCCTGCTTCAATCCCTATAGAGTTGAGCGTTTCGGGGTGCAGCGCAGCACTGGCTTGAGGATTATCCAGTGTCTGCTGCAGAGGTACAGACCGGCGTGTCAATGCATCAGTACGATACAAAGGCAGTGTGGTGATACGCTCAAACAACCCCTTTTCAATACCAACAGGCGAGAAAACCCCGCTGCTGTCATTAGTTTTCACGATGGCCGTGGTTTCAGAACGAATTGATTCTGCCGAAGTGTAGTCAAAACCGTCCAGCGCCAGGTAATTTCCGAGCACGCGAAGAATTTTCCAGCCCGGTCGCGAATCACCCGCTGGTTTAACCGCCGCGCGCCATGATTGTATTTTTCCTTCACAGTTAACATGCGTGCCATCCGTCTCAAACATCGCTGCTAAAGGAAGCATGACATGTGCAACGTCTTCTATCTCTGCACTGCGGAAATTAGAGATGGATACCACCATGCCTGTTTCACGCAAGGTACTTAGTGCCAGGTTGCCGGTGAGGCTGTCCTGTGATGGCTCGATATTGAATAATAGTAAAGCCTTCAGCGCTTCATTGACAGTCTTATCCAGCATGGTTGAAGCGTTCCTGGCCTTTACAGTCGGCAGGAAAGACGCCTGCCAGGCCGCCACAGCATTGCCCTCTTCCAGTCTGCCATTTTTAGCTCCAGTGAGATTTCCCAATACTGATGCTAATGACACCAGCACAGAATAATTGGGGTCCATCTGTGCCATAGTGCCGACTATAATCTGTGCTGAATCTCCGGCTTCGATAAGCGCATCTGCCATTGATTTAATGTCATCGCTGAGTTTACATTCAGCCGCCAGCTCCGTTATCGCATCATCAATGCTGGCACCCTTCTTGTTTGCAAGCTGCACCACTAACCGTGCCAGCATTGCCACAAGCTGTGAAGGTGAAGCAACGATATTGCCTGCCATCGGGAATGCAAAATCAAAATTCGCCGGATTCATCGCCATGACCCGGTTGCCATTGCTGACCGACCTGCGAAGACGGGTTGCCAGTGATGGCTGCTCCTTGCGAATGTTGCTGCCGATCAGTAACACCAGCGCAGCCTGTTCAAGACTCGCTATGCTATCAGCCAGCAGGGGTGCCGACATTCCATCCTCTGCCCTGAAATCCTGCTGTCGAAGTCGGTAATCCATATTCTGACTGCCCAGCCCACGCATAATTTTTTCCAGCAGGGCAAATTCTTCCAGTGTGGATGTCGGTGATGCCAGCGCACCAATATCGTCACCGCCAAAATGCTCTACAATAGCCTGTAGCTTAGCGGAAACATTCTCCAGGGCAGTTTGCCAG
>JASJFV010000187.1:0-5617 GCA_033791885.1 Gammaproteobacteria bacterium
TAATTTATTGAAAATAAGATTATTGGTTAATCGCTTCTCTGGCTCAGGTTGCGTCCCTTCTCTTCTGCCGCGTTTATCGTTAATCAAGCCGTTCAGGAAAATGGCCAGCAGTGTATCGCTGCATTCCTGATGCGCAGGATCATCCTCTTTCTTTAGCCAGTCACTGATCTGGCTTCTCGACACCTGATGATCAGCCTGGCCAAATATCGCAATCATTTGTGAATCGTCAATGTCGAAGATATAGCGTATACGGCGCAAGATATCGTTATTTGTCATAGGCAAGTCCTGTTTCAGGGTGGTGGGTATATGAATAATATACCAAGAGAGAGAGCACGTTTTTAAAAATATTGAAAATTGTGGCCTGTCACATATTACTTTCAAGCTATGCAGAGGATGAGTTCACCTGCATGGCTTATTCGGCATAAAATCGGATTGATGCCAGGCATAAATCAGCCTGAAAATTGCGACCAATGCCGAGCAGGCCAATACGCGCGAGTTTGTCCGGGCGAAAATTCTGCGAGGTTTTATAGGCTTCCAATTCGCTGAATGGGATGCGCACCGTCTGCCAGTCGGGCGTTGCATTGAAGCTAGCGCGATATGACTGCCATGGAAACCAGAGACCGTCAGTACGTAAGTGAAGATTATAGCCTTCGTTATTGCCTGATACTTCGAACTCAAGACCGGCGTAGTCCGAGGCATCAAAAATACCCTTTTCGGATAACGACAATGCCATTTGCACGAAACCGCCGTTGTTTTCGGTGCTGACATTACCACGCATGCGCAGGCAGCTTTTTCCATTATGATTGTCTACTGCGATATTCCCTGTGGATACACCGCCCATTACCGTATCGGTAAATAACCGCCATTCGGTACCGAGCATTGAAGTCATGTTGCCACTGCTCCTGTCATCGATAATTAACTCTTTTGCTAACACTGTGTTCGGCACTCCGAGACTGATTAGAAAAATGATGGTTAACAGGGGGGCAATGACTGCTCGAATATTCATGATTAGTAAACGCCTATAGCTACATATTGTCAATTACGGGTGTCGGAATGATTTTATATTAATCACGCTGGCCCGTATAATTTTGCATCATTATCTTGATGATGGACGCGCAAGTATGATCGAGACGGCAGCGGTAAAGCCAGTTAATTATTACAGTAATAGCTGTAGTAGGGGAAAGACCCTGTTTCTTATTGGTACGAATGAGGGCTTTATCTTGCACAAAATGTAGCTGTGTTCATCTGCGGGTTGTGGTTATGATGAAAGCCACGGATTATTCTCACTGCTGTTACTGATTTTGTTCTGGCCAATACATGAAATATAGGATAGCGCGATGAAAAAGTTTTCTAGTCAGTGCTTGGTGTTTTGTCTCTATCTCTGTACTGGTATGGGTGCAGCCCAGGCTTTCGAGCTGGTGTACGAGGCGGCATCGGATGCAATCTATGCCCACCCGCACGATCTCGTGCTATCAGCTGATCAGCGTTTTCTGTATGTTGCGGATAATGGCAATAACCGTGTAGCGGTGCTCAACCCGGAAAATTTGAAGCTGCTCGGTAGTTTTGGCCAGGGTGAGCTCAGTGAACCGCATGATGTGGTGTTCGATTCTGCAGGGCGTTTACTCGTGGCCGATACCGGCGGCAGTCGAATCGCGATCTACGAAGTGGAAAGAGCCAATGGGAAACTGATCGCTGAGTTGTCAGCGTCGATGCGCCGGCCTGAAGGGGTGGACGTGCATCCCAACGGGCGTATCTATGCCACGGGTGCAGCCACGGGCAACGTGGTCGCGTATGACAATGGTCGCGTGGTGAATCAACTCGGTGGATTCTCCGGGCCGCATGATGTCAGGGCTGCACCCGACGGTTCACTGTGGATTGCCGATGCAGGCAATGACCGCCTGGTGAATGTCACGCAGGAGCTGGAAATGATCAGGGTCCTGCAAGGAGAACCGTATCAATTCAATGGCCCGCGCTACCTCGATTTTGACCAGGCTGGCAGACTTTACGTGGCGGATAAGTACACCAATCAAATCAAGGTATTGGCGCCTGACCTGTCCCTGCTGTTAACGCTGGGCGAGCATCAGAGGACTGAGGGTCCAGGCCACTTTAATCGTCCGGAAGGGATTGCGATTCAAGGTAACCGGGTATGGTTTTCGGATACCTATAATGATCGAATCGTGCGCTACCGTATCGTGGAATAATTAAAGGGAGAGGCATGATTATTAAATCACTCCGACCCCTGTTACGCGGGCTTAAACCAGAACCGGACCCGGATTTTTAGCTTCAATCACTATGCAAACATCTACTTTCATTCTGCTCGTTATAATTGCTTTGCTTGTGTTGGGTTATTTATCGCTGACGCGTGTCTGTGATAGAGCAAATATGGCTGACTGGGGTAGCAAAACAGGCAATCGTATCGATGGACTGAATCGGCTTTTTGTGCACCATTATCACCGTTTACCTACTGTGGTCATTGACCTGCCTTCCACTGGAGCAGCGATCGTGGTTGCCAACCACATCTCTGGCCTCGATGCATTCATGCTCGTTGTTAGTTGCCGTCGTCCTTTGCATTTTCTTATCGCACAGAAAGAGTACAACCGTTTCGGATTTCGCTGGCTTTTCGATCTTGCTGGATGCATACCGGTGGAGACTACATCACATCCTGAACAGGCACTGCGTGCAGCACTTCGTGCACTGCAAGAAGGAAAAGTGATTGCACTATTCCCGTTTGGTCGCATGCATTTCGATAGCGCACCAGCAGTCAAGATTAAGGGCGGTGTGGCGTTTCTTGCTGAACGTACCGGTGCCACCATCTACCCTGCGAGGATCGAAGGTGTGGCAGTAAAGAACCATGTCATGCAGGCAATGATCAAGCGAGGCCATCCGAAGCTGTTTCCTCTAGAGCCGATTAGAATAGAAGAAAATGAAACGCCACGGGATATGCTTAATCGGCTCAGCGAGGTGTTGACTACACCGATTGAGGAGTCGACCTGATCAAGGTGATCAAGGGGTCAGAATGCTTGATTTATCATGCATGGAACAGTGTCCACCGTTGCGATAAATATGAACTCACTCACCTTTACTGGCTATTGTAATGAGGGTCTCTGGCGAACACTTCCGGGTGGCACACCGAACTCCCGTTTGAAGGCCCGGCAAAAAGCGGCTTCGGATTGATAACCCAGTCGATCGGCAAGACTCGCGAGGGGATCTGATGTCTTCTTAAGTTGAGCCCGGGCCAGTTGCATGCGCCATTGTGTAAGGTAACGCTTGGCCGATTCACCGACCAGCTGTGTGAACCTGGCCGAGAATCCAGAGCGGGACATGCCTACCTCCCGGGCTAACGATTCCACGGACCAGTTCTTTTCCGGCTCCCTGTGGATGGCCGCGAGTGCCTGGCCCACGTGTTTGTCACGCAGGGCCGCGATCCAGCCCTGGTTGGCTTCGGGTGCGGTGTCAATCCAGGTGCGTAGTGCCTGGATAATAAGGATATCGGCCAGGTGCGTGATCACAGTCTCACCACCCGGGCGCAATTCCCTGGCTTCACGCGCAATGAAACGCAATGTGCTTTGCAGCCAGCTGTCATCCTCATCATCCCAGGCATCTATCTGCAGCACTTTGGGCAGTTGCGCGATCAGCTGTTGCCCGGCCACCTGGTCAAAGCTGACCACTCCGCAGGTCAGGTGGGTCAGTTCACCATCGCCACCGTAGCGCATGATTTCGTAGCGATCACTGACCTGTTCTACCGGTATGTCGAACAGTGGTTCGGCACTGGCATCGGGACTGCTGCGGATGCAATGGCCGTTACCGTGCGGAACCAGCGTCAGGCTGCCCTGTTGCAGCAGCCGGGGTTGTTCACCCGCGATTTCCAGCCAACAGTGACCAGAGGTGATGACATGAAACATCATCTTGCCGTTAAAAGCGGGCAGATCGATGCCCCAGGGTGCGGTGAGCTCAGACTTGCAATACAGGGTGCCGTTGAGCCGCAGCCTGTGCAGGGTTTCACCGAGTGGGTCAGTGTGGTTGGGGACTGTTCTCTGAGTGCCTTTCATGGACATAGTGTGACATGCATTTTGACTAAAAGTCTACGTAGTTTGGACGATGGGTTAATAATAGTGGACGATATGTGATTTTTTATCCGGTTTTACTGGCGCATACTTGAGCCATGACGAGATCAGTAATCGTCTGAACTAACCCGTAAACAAAGGAGAATATCAATCATGAAACAATCACCCATACTCATCATCGGTAAAAACGGTAAAACCGGCGCACGTGTCGACCAGCGCCTGCAGGCACTCGGCTATGCCACCAGAGCAGTCTCCCGCTCGACAACACCGGCCTTTGACTGGAATAAGCCTGCGACATGGCACTCGGCGATCGCAGGCACGCATGTCGCCTATGTTACCTATCAGCCGGATCTTGCGGTGCCCAATGCCGAAGCAACTATTAAAGAGTTTGTGCGCATCGCTGCTGATGCCGGTCTGCAACACATCGTACTGCTTTCGGGTCGTGGTGAAGCAGGCGCCGAGCGCGCAGAGCAGATACTCATTCACAGTGGCATGACATGGAATGTCGTCAGGGCCAGCTGGTTTGCGCAGAATTTTAGCGAAAGCTTTATGCTGGACGGGATTCTTGACGGTGAACTGGTCCTGCCCGCAGGCGATACCGTTGAACCTTTCATCGACGTGGAGGACATTGCCGACGTCGCAGTAGCGGCATTAACCGAAGCGGGCCATCGCAACAAACTGTTCGAAGTCTCCGGGCCACGCGCGCTGAGCTTCGCTGACTGCATAGATGAAATTTCTGCGGCGATTGGTCGACCCCTTAAATACACCCAGGTATCGATCGATGCCTATATCAATGAGTTACAGGAACAGGGCATGGCGGAGGATATGCAGTGGTTACTGCGAGAGTTGTTCACCGTGGTGTTTGACGGCAGAAACAGCAAGGTGGTGCCTGGTGTAGAACAGGCACTGGGCCGTCCGCCAACAGATTTTAGCAGCTACGTGAAGAAGGCGGTTGCATCGGGTATCTGGGATCCGTTGCTGCAGAGAAAAACTGCCTGATTTTTTCTTATTGAGTCCCCGCGATTTTGCGGGGATTTGTTTATCGAATATTAGAACTCATCAAGGGGTCAGAGTAGTTGAAATAGAGTAGTTGAAATAAAAGTGCATAAAATATGACCCGCCTGTTACGGATATTTCCTTTTCCTTTACTCATTGTGTGTTGATTTTGACTGGGGATCTGTCGCGTAATAGTGCCAGACATTCAGACGGAGCTGTGCAATGAATAACATGCGATTCAGACATCTTTCTATTATTTTTCCGTGGCACACCCTGTTCGGCTTATTTGCTTTACTGTCGATACTGATACCTGGTCAGCTGCTTGCCAGCGATGAGGCGCTCGTCGCCCGTATGCAGGAAGGTGGTGCGGTGCTGATGATCCGTCATGCCGAGGCACCGGGCACCGGTGATCCAGCCGGTTTTCGGCTCGATGACTGTCGTACACAGCGTAATCTGAGTGCAGAAGGTCGACAGCAGGCAAAAGCGATTGGTGATTGGTTGCGGGTCCATGGCATCCAGCGTGCCCGTGTCTTTTCCAGCCAGTGGTGCCGCTGCCT
>JASJFV010000188.1:0-3396 GCA_033791885.1 Gammaproteobacteria bacterium
CCTCCTTCACCTCTATTAGCAGAGCCGTTTCTACTTCTGCGATTGGATCTGTGGTATCTGAAACTGTGGTATCTGAAACTGCGGTATCGGCTATTGTGGTTATTTCGGCTGCATATTCGTTCGTTTCAGTACCGTTTTCCACCTGATCAGTTGGTGCAGAGGCCATTTGTGTAGACTCGCCAGTATCATCAAGCTTATTACTCGTTTTTACTGAACCCGATGATTCGATTGTAACCTTTGCCATCGAACGAGACTTTTCAGCCGGTAACAAATTAATTAGTTCGGGGTGAAAATCTGCATCAGGGGCATTCTCGCCATGTATAAATTCGCGCTGACCCATGTTCCACATCAGCAGCGCAGCATTCACCAGCAACAACATTCCTAACAGAGCTTTCATTTATCTACTTTCGACTTCCTACTTGTGAAAAACAATCCGGTGGCTGAGTCTACCCGGAGAAATACCTGTCTGTCGACTTAGCCATGCTTATTGATATAATCCTTCACCAATATGTTCAAGCCTACCTGGTATTCGGAATATTGTGATTTTCTCTAACGCAAGACTGTTTATACGGCCTCTTCGCAGGCTCTTACTGATATTGTTGTTAGTGCACATACAATTCGGCTATGCCGCAAATGCAAACCCCGACGATTCGGCAAGCGAAATCCAGCCAAAAAGCTACGAATCCGTATTAGCGAGAGTCATCGCTGCCTACCCGAATCTGCAGTCAGCGATAATTCAGGTTCAACGCAGTACCCTGGAGCTTGACCGCATCTACGCTACGCTAACCTGGAAAGCAGCCGTAGACACGTCTATATCACATGATCTTGCAGGATTTGGAACACCTGCAGATAGCGTCATTGCGCGCGGAGTATTATCACGAATGCTTGAGTCAGGTGACAGCATCTCTCTCGATGCCTCCTACAACCGGGTCGACAATGAAATAGTCTTTGTTCCTACGTTACCCAACCCGTCGAATGATACTGCTATTAACTTATCCTACCGCAAGCCACTGAAGAAGGGTGCCGGCAACGTCGAATACCAGTCGCGCAAAGAAACCGCCCAGGCGCAAATTTCATCAAGCCAGGCGGAAGAATTTGAACTTAGAGACCTGCTTGCGAGACAGGTCGCCGGACTTTACTTTGGCCTTGCAACGATAGAAGTTAATCTTGACAACACCCGTGAAGGCATCGATCGACTGCAACGTCTGCTGGAATTTGTTGAACGCAACAAAAAGCTGGGAATCAGTGAAGAAAAGGACATCCTGCAAAGCCAGGCCAGGCTTGATCGAAAGAGAGCCGAACTGGCAAGCCTTGAAACCGCCAGGAACCAGCAGATATACAACCTCAACCGCTTAATGAATATCCCGGCATCAACTCAATTCACATCAGAGCTTGACTACTCGGAGCAGAATATCCCTGCCCGAGAAAACCTGCTTGAGGAAGTATTTGCCTACAGCCCTGCCCTGAACAAGGCTTACGCAAGTAAAAAAGCGGCGGAAAGCAACATAGATCTGCAGCGAAATAACAAAAAAGATGTTGTTGATGTCATTCTATCCGTAGGTGCCAGGTCAAAAATAGGCCCCGCACAGGAGACAGATATCGATGAGACAGATCTGGCAGGAAAAGTGGGACTGGAGTACCGCGCAGCACTGGATAAATCGGGCCTTAGGGCCGCGCTTCAACAGGCGATTTTAACTAGAGACATCGCAGATAATCAGATACATCAGCTGGATATAGACCTGAGCAATGAAGTGGATCGGTTGCAGGGACTAATCAGAGATCAGAAAAAATCGATAGCCAGCAAAGTTCGCCTGAAGGTGGCGGAAAAGAAGAAATTCGACGAAGCTGTATCACGCTTTCGCACGGGACGCACAACAACAGCTGATCTGATTATATTCGAGGAAGACCTGTCAATCTCAGAAGTCGCATTGGCTAATGCACAGGTAGATCTTGTCAGTAGCATTAATGAGCTATCGAGGTTACGCGGCTCCATATGGCTCGCACTTGATAGTTACAGATAGTGAGGTGACATTAAATAAAGCCACATCATTGATAATCAATAACTCATCGCCTTTCAACCTCACCTGCCGACGCTAAAAATCTAATGCGAACTATTATCCAGTTTCTTGTTAATCGCCCCCTGATCATCAATATGATCTCATTTTTTCTGCTGGCTCTTGGGCTTTATGCAATGGTTGAGATCAACCGCGAAGCCTTTCCTAATGTAAATCTTGACCGAATACAAATCGACTTCGCCTATCCGGGTGCAACACCCGAAGAAGTTGAACGCCTGGTGGTTACACCGATAGAGCAACAATTGAAATCCACCAGCGGCATCGACAAGATGACGTCTACTTCATTTCCCGGATCAGGACGTATAAACCTGGAAATCGACCCCGAAGCCAGTAATCGTCAACGCATTGTGAGTGACGTCCAGCAGGCCGTCAACCAGGCAGACCTGCCTACCGACCTGCCCTATGACCCTTTTGTTACCGAGATCGATGGTTCAGTTTTTCCAGTCATTAACCTGGCTGTATCTGCCAACAGGAGTGACCTCGAACTGTATCGTCTGGGTAAGGATATGAGCGATGAGTTATTACGCATAGAGGGCGTTGCCAAAGTCCTCATACAGGGACAAAGGAAGGCTGAAATACGCATTACACTGAATCCTGACAAGATGCGCAAAGAGCGCATTGCTACTGGTGACGTAGTGCGAGTTATCGAGTCATGGAATGTCAATGTGCCCGGCGGTGACCTCGAAACGGTTGATCAACAATATGCAATCAGGATAACCGGTGAGCTGAAGGGCGCAGAAGATGCCGGGGACCTGGTATTACGCTCAAATGAACGCGGCGACGCATTACGCCTGAAAGATATAGCGAGCATCACTGAAACACTGGAAAAACCTTCCAAAATCTATGATGTCCAGGGACAGCCGGCGCTGTCGATTGTCATACTGAAACAGACCAATGCAGACATCATCTCTACCGTTGACCGTATCCGTGAGTACATTACCACTGTTGCCGATAACCATGGTGAAGACATACGTATTAGTACCTATCAGGATTTCTCGCGCTTCGCCCGTCTTCGTCTCGGCGTCCTGACCAACAATGGCGTTGTCGGACTTTTCCTGGTACTGGTTTCACTGGTGCTGTTCCTTCGCCCCTCGGTGGCCTTTACCACTACACTGGGCCTGCCTATCGTATTTTCAGCCGGGCTGTTTGCTTTATTGATGGCAGGTGTGACACTCAACCTGATATCCATGCTTGGCTTCATAATGGTATTGGGCATGCTTGTTGATGACGCCATTATTGTTGGTGAAAACATCACCTGGCATATGGAAAAAGGCAAACGTCCGGTCGTTGCAGCCGTTGATGGTGCAGTTGAAATTATTGG
>JASJFV010000189.1:0-3348 GCA_033791885.1 Gammaproteobacteria bacterium
TCGTTAAAGCTGCTGAACCTGATCGACATGCACGGCCTGGAAGCGCTTGCATGAACACGCTGGGACCTGCATTAGAACATGAACAAGAAGTATAAAGAGAGGTCAATAAAGAAGTGGCATACATTTATGATTAGAAAAATATATCCGGCCCCTTGTTTGGTCTGGTCTGAGTCTGGCGTTGGATAATGGGAGGCTCTATACTTCGTTGCAACTTTCCGGAAGCAAATTATTGTGGATTTAACAGAAGCACAGCATATTGAGATTCGTCAGGCCGTAGCATATTTCAGGCGAGGCATGGAGATTCGTAGCGGTCTGAACCTTCGGATTGCAAAGCGGGTTACATTGATTCTTCGCATAAGCTTTATCAGCATGGGTGTAATTACTGTGATCATGGTGGGTACGCTCTTGGCTTTTAATAATAAGCTGGTCGAGATGAATTATGTGCTCGATACCATGAACCAGAAGTTTGCTTCCATGTCAGCAGATATGGGGCAGATGCAGGTAGTGATCAAACAGATGGACGGGAATATCACCTACCTGCCGGGTATCGTCGATGAGACAAGTGCTATGAAGGATGTGGTGCAGGTTATGCGTGGCGATATCAGCGCTATTTCCGGCAGCGTGGCTAATCTTCAGGTCAATCTGACCGGCATGACCGGGAATGTGGATAACATGACACAGACCTTCCGCGGCCTCGATAACACGATGCAACATCTGCGTGTGGACATAAACAAGATGTCAGGGCCATCGAAAATGTTTAATAAAATGATGCCATTCCTTCCCTGATCTGATGAGTGAGCTAGATACAAAAACACTTATGATCCTGACCGAGGAAATGGGACAGTTTTGTGCCGAGATGGAAACGATTGATAAGGTTGCCACTCGGATCGCCTCAAGAACTACCCGTATTATCAAGATTGTGGTGGTGGCGCTGACAGTTGCTTCCATCTTTCTCAGCTTTCTGGCCTATGCCATGACCGGTTACCTCGCAGTCATGTTAGGTCACCTGGATGATATGTATGCTGAATTTGGCATCATGTCAGATAATATGCAGGTGATTACTCGCTCGGTGGATAATATTGGCGGAAATATTTCCGGAATGCCGGTGATAGCAGAAAACATGAGCTCTATGACTACTGATCTTAAAGGTATGGTCGGTTCTGTGACGGATATAAAGCTTGAAATGGTTGGCATGGAAAAGAATACCGGCATGTTGGGTGTTAACACGGGAGAGATGGCTTATCGTTTCGATACTCTCAACCGTGCGGTGGGTCATATCCGATATAACGTTAACCAGATGGGTAAACCGATACCGTGAAATACGTGCTGCGGCGGATTAATTCAGTGACCATATCCTCACAGGTTGTGCGCAGCATCTTTCAGTAAAAGTACAGGTTTCATCGGATCAAGCGGGGATTCAAGAACAAATAAAAGGAGACAGAGTACTGGAAACCGATACTGATCTGGAAAAAGCCCTGGCATCTCGTCAGGGCTTTTTTGTTTGGTGGAGGTGGCGGGAAACGAACCCGTAGCGAAAGTATTCAAACTTCTTGTAAATTAAGTCACTGCTGTCCCGTTAACAGACATAAAAAAGGCTTAAATCTCAATGAACTGTTACAATGTAAGTGCGACCAAACACTGTAATAGAAGGAGATATAAGCCTTGGCCCATCATAACACCGTCTTTGCGCAATTACTCAAATACATCCCCAGACATGAATTCGAGATCCTCGCCAACCGGCACCATTGTGGTCGTTCTTTCCGCACCGCATCCAGGTGGTCGCAGTTTGTGACGATGGCCATGGCACAACTGGCAGGTCGAAATAGCTTGAGTGATATTGTCGAGAATGTCTCCGCACAGGCGCATCGTCTCTACCATCCAGGCAGCGCCAAATTTACGCGCTCCAACTTGTCTCGAATCAACGAAGTGTCCGGAATTGGTTGGCCACTACAGCTCACTCTGGTAGCAATGAGTCCGACAATCGCGGTTTTAACTGGTCCCTATTTGGAAGTATAGGAAAAATAAAGGGTCTGTTGTGAGCAGATATCCTCATGAATAAGAGTTACCTGAGGAAATTGATGGGTGTCCTGTATTTCTTATATTTCTCTCTCTATTTTTGTCAGTAAATTTTACACTCGTTGTTAGAGAGGGGACTGGTAAAAAGTCAACTCCATCGGTCAAAAAACTCATCCGTATTGATATTTCAACATCTTAACATATAGCGTACTGGCCACAGTGCTTTTGAAGATTTCCTCAAATCAGGTCTACAATCTACCGATTAATGTTAATTGGTCGTGGGGATGATTATGGATTGGTCGCGCATGCTGGCCTACATCACGGGAACGGTGGATCAGGAACTCCTTTTGCGTAATGAGTATCTTGTCGCCGAAAACCGGATCCTCAAGGCTCAACTCAAGACCCCGTTACGGCTCAATGACGCGGATAGGATTACACTCGCTGAAATCGCGCATCGCCTGGGCCGTAAAGCCCTTGAGGATGTGGCTAACGCCGCGAAGCCTGACACCATTATGGGCTGGTAACGAAGGCTGGTAGCACGCAAGTTCGACGGTTCCAAGTCGCGTCGCTATCCGGGCCGGCCCAGAATCAATGAAGAAATCGAAGAATGGGTAGTGCGCATGGCCAAAGAGAATACGGGTTGGGGCTATGACCGCATCGTGGGCGCCATCGCGAACCTCGGTTACACACTATCCGATCAAACGGTTGGCAATATACTACAACGTCATGGCATCCTGCCGGCACCGGAGCGGAAGCGTACGACAACGTGGGCAGACTTCATCCGCGCGCACATGTCTGTCCTTACGGGGACTGACTTTTTCTCGGTGGAGGTATTGACGCTACGCGGGTTGGTCACTTATTACGTGCTATTCTTTATCCATCTTGAGAGCCGCAAAGTGGAGGTTGCGGGCATCACGCCGCATCCTAATGAGCAATGGATGAAGCAAATTGCCAGAAATGTGACCATGGATGAATGGGGTTTTCTCGAGAATTGTAGCTATCTCATCCATGACCGCGATACCAAGTATTGTGAGTCATTTCGGGATATCATCGAATCTGGCGATGTCAAAACGTTGCCGCTTCCTGCACGTAGCCCGAACTTGAATGCGTTTGCGGAGCGCTGGGTGAAATCGGTCAAGGTTGACTGTTTATCGAAGTTGATACTGTTTGGCGAAACATCGTTACGGCGTGCACTGCGTGAGTACCTCGTCCATTATCATGCTGAACGGAATCACCAGGGTAAAGACAACGTACTGTTATTTCCAGCAGCTGCGAAGGCAATGAATGGCATTGACGGATCAATCAGCTGTAAAGAACGTTTGGGTGGGCTGC
>JASJFV010000190.1:0-3445 GCA_033791885.1 Gammaproteobacteria bacterium
TGATTGAATTTGATTAACAATTTATTGTATTTATCTACTATCGCCTGTTAGCGAAGTTTAGTCGACGGGGAGTCCTTCATTTCACTATAATCTGAACAGACCTAACCTGTGTTTTGAGTTCATATTTGATTGGATTTTGAATATCATCGGCATGCTCAAACAGTAAAGTGATAGAAAGCTCGAAAGATTAAATAGCCGAGGGTCCTGAATTTATTCAACAGATCAGGAAAGACTATTGATAGCGCTGCTGGATCAAAGCACTAGTAATCTTGACGATGTAAGATTGAAGGCGTTACTGAAGAAATATACCTCCACTCTGGATTGGGACACACAGGAACGAATAGAAAATATCTTATCTGAAGTGGATAAAGAGATGTGGGTGAGGGTTGTGCTGGAGGAAATGCCCCGTTTATTATCAGAGGCGCCTGAATGGGCAGTATCATTACTGGGGGAAGAAATCGAGCATCGCTTTCAGATAGTGCAGGAGAGTTTATCTATACTGCCGCTAGAAGTTCAGCATGCGGTAGAGTGCGTGTTGAAAAGTGATGATTATCGGTCATTCTATTCAAATGCAGAGTCATTGTTTAAATGAATCGCATGACAAAACCAGCATTGGATCCGATTTCGCTTTACCCATAAAACTTCAATTGGATATACGTGAATCCTGAAACACTTGCCCTGGCACTGGTAATCATTCTTGGCGCCTACTTTATCCGTGGAATTACCGGCTTCGGTTCAGGGTTGATATCAGTTCCGTTGCTGGCGTTGATTATGCCGCTACAAACGGTGGTTCCTCTGATACTTGTTCTCGACTTCAGTGCGTCGCTGCTTATGAGTCGAAATGCACGGGCGGATGTTATATGGCAGGAGATAATTCCACTATTACCAACCTCGCTGATCGGCATCGTCATTGGCGTCACTCTACTGGTGAGTCTCCCACGAGAGCCCTTGCTGACGGGACTTGCACTGTTTGTAATTCTGTTTGGCCTGCGATACCTTCTTAATATTCATGGTAACAGACTTGTTTCAAAAATATGGTCGATACCGACTGGTCTTATTGGCGGCCTGATAGGTGCTCTATTCGGTACCGGTGGGCCACCATACGTGATCTACCTTACGCACCGGATTAATGAAAAGTCACAGTTGCGTGCCACTTTCTCTGGTCTATTCATGCTGGATGGTTCTATACGTGTAATTACATTTATCATCATGGGGCTACTGGGTATCTCTTTATTGCCTCTAATCATTCTATCTGCACCGCTGATGATGCTTGCTCTTTATTTAGGAAGCCGGGTTCATGTTGGCATCAGTAATCGGCAGATGCTGATGCTGGTCGGGACGCTCCTGCTTATCAGTGGCGGGTCATTGCTGGTAAAAGCCTGGGTTTGAGATGATTTATCTGTGGTTATGCACTCTCTCGTTCAGGAACAGATATTGAAAAATAATATTTTTCTCCATTCATCGTTTTTTTCTTGCTGCCATACCAGGGTGACAACAAAGGCTGCGTTGCAAAAGCCATTTATAAGTCCTTGATATTTGGTCTTCGCCAGGTCTTATAGATGACGGCCAGGATAGCTATATACCCATTTCGCTGCTTCCTCACAGACATACAGTACTCTCCTCGTTACCTGCAGGATTATCTTCTTGCTGAACAAATGAACGGATCGTTGGTCAGAGTAGGTAATAGTCACTGCAAGGTTTAACCAGGTCAGCCGGTCTTATGGATATGAAAGCTAAACAAAAACACTTTGAAACGCTGGTTGAGTCGTTTTCAAGCGAGTTGTACCGTTTCGGTTATGGTTTGTGTCACAACAGTGCACAGGCAGAAGATCTGGTACAGGAAACTTTCTTGCGCGCCTGGAAGTCCTTTGACAAGCTGCGCGAAGCGAATTCTGCTCGCGCCTGGCTATACACTATTTTACGGCGTGAAAATGCCCGTATATATGAGCGCCAGCGACCTGAAGCTCGAGATCCAGAATCTTTGCCAGAAGTCGCAGTACGCGGCAGTGACACCAGTGTTGAAGGCCTGGTGTTGAGAAAGCAGCTGAACGAACTCAAGGTGGAATACCGTGAACCCTTAATGCTGCAGGTGCTTGCCGGTTTCAGCACCGAAGAGATAGGTGTCATTATGAATATATCAACCAATGCCGTAATGACACGATTGAGCCGTGCTCGGAGATTGCTGCGCGAAGCGTTGCAACAGGAAAAAACACAACAGACCGTGGGAGTCTTATGATGAACTGTCTTGAATGTCGCCGCGAACTAATGATCGACCCACGCAATGAAACAGTGGAGCTGATCACACATGTCAATGCTTGCCCGGCCTGCAGTAAGGAACGGGAAAAATTGCTCGCACTCGAGGACGCACTTGAGAGCAGTCTGAATGTTAATGTACCTGCAGGTCTTGAAAGTCGCGTGCTTGAGATCAGTCGTGATGAAAATTTTACAGTTAAATCGAGCAGCAGTCCTTTTGGCGGCCATGTCTGGCAAATGGCAGCAGGTCTATTCCTTGCTATTGGCCTCGTGGTATACCTTGGGTTGAACCAGTACTACCCAATCAGTAATGCCCATGCTCTAGAAGTCGCTGTGTTAAATCATATTGTAGATGAACGTCATGAACTGCATGGTAGCAATGAAATTAATCAGGATACGTATGGCAATATCATGACAGCCATCAGCACGCAGACCACGGGTGATATTGGAAAAGTCAATTTTGCAAGCAAGTGCCAGATTCGTAAAAATGCCGGCGCGCACTTAATCACCAGTGGTGAGAAAGGTCCTGTTACCGTTCTGGTAATGCCGGGTGAACATATAGACAAGAATGTAAAAATATCATCAAGCCGTTTCGATGGCACTATCTATTCGACTGTCTATGGAAGTCTTGCTGTGGTCGGAGAGAAAGGTGAACACATACTGCCAATTGCCGATAGAATGCTGCAGTATATCGTGCCTGCCAACAGCTAGGGAACCTCTGATTAATTACACCATGCCTCTGGCTTACAGGTTGATTCACAAACAAGACGAAGCTTTGAAAGCATGCCTGGGCCTGGTGAAAAGTGACAACGCAGAGTGTGAATCAACCTGTAAGCCCCGTAGGGCAAGTTCTGAAACGGCACAGCTACGGCATTGTGCTTCTGGCAACGGACATGGCCATTCACTGCGAAGCACGCTTTGTCGCTGGCCGTTTCAGGACTTGCAGAGGTATGGTGTAATTAATCAGAGATTCCCTAAATAGAGTAGCGGGAAATCCACGGTCACGGCATAATTCATTTTAGCTTCAGTGAGGAGGATTTCATGTCACGAATCAACCAGATCCAAATTCGCTACTCCCCTATAGAGGATCGGATAGTACTACGCCTTAACACAGAAGATTCGTCAGAATTCCGTTTCTGGATAACCCGACGCTACGCAAAAATACTTTCTGCATCCTTGTTGAAATTATTGC
>JASJFV010000191.1:0-5157 GCA_033791885.1 Gammaproteobacteria bacterium
TTGCCAGTATAATTAATGAAATCACACCAAATACTGCTAGTGTACAGTTAGTACAAATTTTACCTAGCAAACTCTTTTCCTTCTGCATCTCCATATCTATCTCCATCTTTATCTCCTATAGTAAAATTATTTTTATTTTTAATGAACTGGAAATCCTATCAGAATATATCCCGCACTGGCAACAAGGTAATTAAAAATAGGCCAACCATCACTGTTGTCTAATATATTGTAATTCTTATGCTTTATTTGTATATAAGGATCGAAAAAAAGAGGCTGGAGTGATTTAAATTAAGGAAATCGCAGTCTTCCCTCTATTCCTGACATCACACATCGCCCCGCTGCGGAGCACCTACAATGTACGAATTAAAATACCAACATACAAACATGGAACAACGTCATTCCGGCGAATGCCGCAATCCAGCTCTTCCGATTTTGACACTATCTTGAAACCTGAAACCTGAAACTTAACACTTAAGCATTATTATTTTGAGAAGTGACATAAGCACCTATATTTTTACCCCAGATATTCAGGGCTTCACCTCACAAACTTTAATCTGCCTGGCAAAGCCTTTAAATGTTTCTTCCTTCAGTTCACCGAAATCAAACTTGTCTTTACAGAGTTGATAAACCGGGTAACTGACTTTGATATTACCCGGGGTACATGATGCTTCCAGGCGACTGGCAAGATTGATGCCTCGACCGACAGCTGTATACTCCATCATTTCCCGCGAGCCAAAGTTTCCAACGGTCACATAATCCTGGTGGATGCCTATCCTGGCCGGACCTTTAAAATCCAGCCCACTGTCCAGCCAGCCTTCTGCCAACTGATTAACTTTTTTCTGGATAGCAATCGCCAGTTTAAGTGCAGTTTCCGCCTGCTCATCATTGTCCATCTCATCGGGTGCGCCGAGAAATATCATGAGGCCATCACCAATAACCTGCACCAACGTTGCACCATGATCTTCGACCAATGTAACGACTTCGCTCAGGTACTGGTTAAGCAGTTGTGAAACCTGCTCTGATTCAATACGGTCAGTCATGTCGGTAAAGCCACAAAGGTCAACAAATATTATTGTGATATTGCGCCGTTCGGTTTGAAGTTCAACCGTACTATCTGTGGTGAGCAGTCGTTTTAATAACTTATCAGAAAAATAGTTGCTGAGTTTTTTATTGTTTACCAATTCCTGCAAGCGTTCTTCCAGCTCTTTTTCCAACTGTGAATTTAATTGCTGCAGTTCTTTTTCCTGCTGGCGAAGGGTAATCAGGTTCTTGCTTCGCGCCAGCAGCTCACGTGCACTAAAAGGCTTAGGGAGGTAATCATCGGCACCGACTTCAAGGCCTTCCAGTTTCATTTCCTCCGATGCTTTGGCGGTAAGAAAAATTACTGGCGTTGATTTTAGTTTTTCATCATTTCTTATTGCACAACATAACTGGTAGCCATCGACTCTCGGCATCATGATATCGCTGATGACAAGGTCAGGCTGATACTGCTGTGCCAGCTGTAATGCCTCCGCACCATCTCCAGCCAGCAATACATTGTATGTCGATGCCAGGCAACTATTGAGATAATTTCGGATATCATCATTATCATCGACAACAAGTACAGTTGCCCTGCCTGCATTGCTGATATCACCACTCGTCGCATTGTGTTCACCAGCGCTGGATTCAAGCATTGCCAGTTCTGCATGCACCGATGTATCAGCCCTGTTTTCAGGCGGGAGGACCTGTCCATCCTCATTGCTGATATTTCCCGGAATAAAGACTGTAAACTCTGTACCAAAACCCGCTTCACTTTTAACTTTAATTTCGCCGTCATGTAACTCAACCAGTTCTTTAACCAGTGACAGACCTATACCCGTGCCTTCATATTCACGTGATGAAGTCCCATCAACCTGGTAGAAGCGGTCAAATATCTTATCTATATCCTGTTTTTTTATCCCTGCACCCGTGTCTCGTACAGTTATCAGGATTCCTTCTGTCGGGCGGTCTAGCTGCTCAAGTGATATTTTTACCTTGCCATTCTCGGGCGTAAACTTTAGAGCGTTAGACAGCAGGTTATTGAGGATGCGCTCAAGCATGCGGTAATCGAAATCCAGGAAAACCGGCTGCTTTCCACTGCTGTTGGAAAATTTAATTTTTTTACGTTCTGCAAACGGGGTAAATGCAAGGAAAGTATCACTGGCCAGTTTTCGGATATCGTAGCGGCCACTTTCCAGTTTCATATCACCGGATTCCATTTTACTGATATCCAGTAACTGGTTGATCAGGCGTAACAGGCGATGACTATTTCGCAGCATCACTTCAAGCTGCTTGCGTAATGGTCTTCCAATATTGCCGAAGTTGCCATTTATGGCATCTTCTAGTGGCCCGATGGTTAATGCCAGTGGTGTGCGAAACTCATGAGAGAGATTGGCAAAAAAACGGTTTTTTATCTGGTCCATTTCCATCAGCTTTTCAGTCTGCTCATTGATGATGGCAAGGATCCGTTTATTTTCACTTACATAGTAATAGACACTGGAAAAGATAAGAAAAAAGGCACAGAGAAAGTTCAGTACAAAGAAAATGGTGATGGCTGTTTCGGGCAAAGGCTCTATTTGGCTGGACAGGTATTTCTCAGACAGCCCCATGATAACTGTAAGGCTGACAAAGGCAGTGAACCACCAGCGCGCTGCCCGCGTACTCTGAAACATGAGAGCACCTACCGGTGCCAGCATGGCCCACATCTGCACCGCGCTGCCGGCACGAAAACCGCCAAGGCTTGCCTGTAACAGAAAGGGCAGGCAGAGGATAAACAGCAACTGGCTAAACCTGAAAAATGCAAATTGTTTGGTTTTAAAAAAGATCAGCACACTGATCATGGAAACAATCGCATACCCGCCCGGAATAGCGGCTGAGACGGGTTTACCCATAAGGAAATAACCGATTACCCAGAATATACAGAAAAAACTAAGCAGCGATGGTGCGGTGACCATGATTGCTTTCTGTAAACGCTGCTGCGGTGTATCCTCTTCGAGACAGCCTGCGTAAGCGTATCTGTTGAACCAGTCTTTAATGGATATTCCCCCGAGTATTAGCGACCCAATATATATTTAACCCTATGCCTGAGAACAGTTAGTATAGGGTAATGGATATAAATCTATTTGACCAGATTCCACTGTTTGAGAAATTAGATGCGGATGAACGCAAGAACATTGCTGATCGGTTTATCTTACGTCATTTTCCTAAAAATACGGTTGTCATCAATGAAGGTGACGATAGTCGCAGTTTTTACTTTATATTAGATGGTCAAACAAAAGTTTACCTTACTGATGAAAGTGGCAAGGAGGTAGTCCTCAACACTCAGAGTGCCGGTGAATATTTTGGTGACATCGCCCTGCTGGATGAAGGTCTGCGTTCTGCCTCCGTGATAACCACCCAGGCCTGCCAGTTCGCTGTATTAAATCACCCCTCTTTTACCGAATGCATTATTGATAATCCGCAGATCTCTTTAAAAATCATGCAGGGCCTGGCGCAACGTTTGCGCGCATTGAGTGATGATGTACGCAGTCTTGCTTTAATGGATGTTTATGGCCGTGTCGCACGCCTGTTATTAGAGCTTGCGGTTGAAAAAGATGGTTTGAATATAATTGAAAATAAACTGACACAAAATGATATCGCCAACCGTATTGGTGCTTCACCCAAAATGGTAGGACGCATCATCCAGGAGCTTAAAAAAGGCGGGTATGTCAGGAAGGATGGAACCTCACTCATTATAGTTAAACAATTGCCCCGGGCATGGTAAGCATCATGTAAAGCGGTCACTACGCGCCAGCTTTGAAATCATTTATTAAAAAAAGGGACATATGTCCCTTTTTTTATGCCCCTTACTTCCGCGCAGGCATTGCCCCCTACTCGTTATAGTTTACCCACAAGTTAAGAAACCTTTCATAACAAATGGAGAAGCATAATGAGTACATCTACAGCAAGCGACAATATAACAGCACACTTCATTCAAAACGTTGATACAGATGCGCTGGAACAGAAAGTAAAGAAAATGTACAAGGACGTGGCAGAGCGACCAAAAGAGGAGTTCCACTTCGAGATGGGTCGTGAAATGGCAGAGCGCCTTGGATACCCGGCAGAAACCCTCGAAACAATTCCTTCTGCAGCCATCGACTCCTTTGCCGGTGTCGGTTACTACTTCCATTATGCTGACCTGCAGACAGGTGAAAGTGTTATTGATCTCGGTAGCGGGTCTGGCATGGATTCTTTCTTTGCAGCACGTAAAGTCGGAACAAGCGGTCGTGTTGTTGGCATAGACATGACTGACGAGCAGTTAGAGAAAGCCAACACCCTGCGCGATAAAAGTGAAATCAACAATGTCAGATACAAAAAAGCCTATATCCAGGACACTCCTTGTGACGGCGAAAGCTTTGATGCCGTTATCAGTAACGGTGTTGTTAACCTGGCGCCCAGTAAAGTGGATGTCTTCAAAGAAGCAGCGCGCCTGTTGAGACCGGGAGGCCGTCTCGCGCTGGCAGATATTGTTACCGAAACACGCCTGCCAGAGGGCATTACCTGTAATGCGACCCTGTGGGCTGCCTGCATCGGTGGGGCTCTGCAGCAGGATGACTACCTGGACGCTATTCGTCAGGCCGGTTTCATCATAGAACAGGTTCAGGACAACCCGGAGTATCGCTTTATTTCTAATAGCGCCCAGGGTGCCACACAAACCTACGGCGTAAAAAGTATCTCTGTGCTGGCACGTAAGCCTGTCGGACCTTTTTCACTTATATAGACCTTAGTAACGATTCAATATCACTTACAACACGACTTTAATCACTAGAAGAGGAATTAATCATGACTACGCAAAATGACAATTATCTTTTTACAGTAACTACTTTCACCAACGAAGATGCAGACCGCGTGGCGACACCACTGGTGCTGGCCAATAGTGCATTAGCCAATGGTAAAGACGTACTGATCTGGCTGACCATGGAAGGGGTCGAACTGGCAAAAAAAGGTGCCGCTAAAACACTGACACCGAAAAGTTTTGCTCCTGTCAGTGAGCTGCTGGATACCTACATCGAGAATGGCGGACGCATCGGTATCTGTCCCCCCTGTCCACAACCGCATGGGCTGTCTGATTAAAACAAACTCGACAGGGCAGAGCTGATG
>JASJFV010000192.1:0-5885 GCA_033791885.1 Gammaproteobacteria bacterium
CTTCAGCTCAATATCAGGTGCCACAGGCCTGGCTTTGATCTAGTTATTGATCTAACACTCCCTTTTGTGTTGTCGAGCACTGGAAGCTTAGAGCGGATTAGAGCGAGGACTGTCTGAGCGCAGCGAGTTCCACAGCGCCCGCTGTAAGCTGAAGCGCACAGAGCAGCCGAAGGCCAACACGGTAGGGTGGCCTTTCTTT
Organism: Gammaproteobacteria bacterium; assembly: GCA_033791885.1. Classification (GTDB taxonomy): domain Bacteria; phylum Pseudomonadota; class Gammaproteobacteria; order BMS3Bbin11; family BMS3Bbin11; genus BMS3Bbin11. Next base: position 200 of record JASJFV010000192.1, read on the forward strand.
TGGTACCTTTTCTTTGGCCATTCAAAGAAAAGATACTCGCCCATAAAGGGCGAAAAGCACGATTAGACTAACAAAGAAAAGTTAAAGAAATACAATTACGTAAAACGTAAAACGTAAAACGTAAAACAATCCTTATACCGACTGCAATGCAATAAGCTTATCAAGTTCAGCTTTCAGCTGGCCCAAAATCTCATCATAAGAATAGCGCCCCAGTGTCTCAGGGCCTTTTTTCAGCGTGACCGCGCGGGGTCCACACCAGAGACCAAGGTCTGCATCATCGGTTTCACCGGGGCCGTTGACTCTGCAGCCCATGACGGCAATAGTAAAAGGGTAGTCATTGGCGTATGCCGTCATTTTTTTTACGTCTTCTGCGAGATCAATAAAGGCTTCGTTTTCCACCCTGGAACAGCTGGGACAACTGATGATATTCAGATGGGATCGATCAAAAGCAACAACGCTGCGCACCCGGCCGGCTGCGATATCAGCAAGAATTTCGTTGCCAGCACTAATCTCTTCTGCCTTGCGGGGATTGGGCAGGGTTAGTGAAACCCGTATTGTGTCGCCTATGCCCTGGCTAATTAGCTGTTCAAAAGCGATGCGTGTCTTGATAATGCCGTCAGGCGGTAAACCCGCCTCAGTGACACCAAGATGCAGGGGGATATCAGGACGCAACTCTGCAAAGCGCCTGTTGACCTCCACCACCTTATCGGGATCTGAGTCCTTCAGTGAAACCACATATCGGGTGAAGCCAATGCTATCAAGCAACTCACAGTGTTCTTGTGCACTGACCAGCATAGGAGAGATAGAGTCTTCTGCCGGGAACATATTTTTTTTGTCCGGATCCACCGAACCTGCATTGACGCCAACACGAATCGCACAATCATTTTTTTCTGCGATATCTACCAGGTAGCGAACTTTGTCCTGCCAGGGTTTCTTTCTTTCGTGGTGATAAAGGTGACCGGGGTTATAGCGGATCTTCTGCACCAGCGGGGCGACCAGTTCTGCCATGCGGTAGTGTTCCTGCAGGTCTATCGACAGGTTTGCCTCGGTTTGATCGCGTATGATTTCAAGTGCCGCGGCATCTTTTCGATTATCAACGGCAATACGGACAATGCCTGCGCCTGCCTGATGCAGGTCGTTGCTTTGATTGACCGTCGCTTCTATGTCCTGTGTGCGGGTTGCGCACATGCTTTGAACAACAATGGGTTGTCGATTACCGATAGTAACGCTGCCAACAGTGACTGCGCGAGTAGGATTTCTTGGTAAGTCCATATCTTTTCAACTATGTTGTCAGCGATGCGGTCAACGGCTCTGTGTCAACAATGCCGTTTCCTTTCTGGTCACAGCGACAGCTGCGGTGTATGCTTCAGAATCTATCAGCTGGGGTTTAGAATGTCTGTATAGAAATTAATCAGGGTTTTATGAATGACGGAAATTATACTAAAAATATTGATCTCGTACCTGCTTGGTTCTCTAATGGGCGGTTTGATTCTGGGCAAGGTTATGGGAGTGACGGATATCCGTCATGTTGGCAGCAAAAGTGCTGGTGCAACGAATGCCCTGCGGGCCCATGGAAAGGCTTTTGCTGCAGGTGTTTTTCTGATTGATATCATGAAAGGCCTGCTTGCCGTCCTGGTTGTGGCTAAATTACCCTGGCCCGGTGAACCACAAACATTGTTATCTGTAGAATGGCTTCAGGTATGTTGTGGTCTGGCCGCATTTTTTGGTCATCTATACCCGGTTTTTTTCGGTTTCAAGGGCGGGAAAGGAGTGGCTACTTTATTAGGTGTCATCCTCGGCTTGTCACCGACAATTCTCCTCGCGGCCATGGTGGGCTGGATAGTAATTCTATTATCAACGGGCTATGTCGGTCTGGCTTCGATAGGGGCTGGCATTGCAGCCGCATTATTTGCAGGATTCTGGTATCCGGGTGATTTTCTTTCACCACTGGGTATTTTTTCCCTGATCAGTGCTGGATTGCTGATATTTACCCACAGAAGCAATATCAAACGTTTACTGAACGGTTCCGAGCATCGGTTTAATGTCTGGGGGAAATTCAGAAAATAAAGGCAAAATGGGAGGGGGAGGTAAGGCAAAAGATATACGAGTTATGATTTATATAACGCGTAACACGTAAATTCCAGGCAATAAAAAGCCGGTGACAGTGCACCGGCTTTTTTTCGTACAGAACTAAGAACTGCTTAGCTTGACTGGCCGATCATGTAGTCTACAACTGCTTTTATCTGCTCATCACTGAGGGATACCGCACCACCTTTTGGTGGCATACCATTGAAACCGTTAATGGCATGTGAGTACAGAGTATCTATGCCCTTTCCAACACGAGGAGCCCATGCGTCCTTGTTGCCAAGGATCGGTGCACCGGCAGCACCTGTTCCATGACAGGCGAAACAGGCAGTATCATAAGTAGCTTTGCCCGCATCGGCGGTTGCTGCTGGTGCAGCTTCGGCTGATGCATCAGCTGCAGGAGCAGCCGCTGCATTACCCTCGAGAACAATCAGCTGTCCAACAGGTTTTACTCGCTCAATGACATCATTGTCATCTGCGTGGGCTGCAATGCCAGTCATCAGGCTTGCTGTCAAAGTGGCTGCAAAAGCAGATTTCAGGAAATTTCTGCTGATCATAAGATTCATTCCAGGATTGATGGTTTGAGAACTGACAGATAGGAAAATTGTCACGAAAATTATCAGTATTAGAATAACATAAAATAGTAATTATTCAAGTCTATACTTTTTATTCAAGGCATGAGAAATGATTCCCTGATCGCCAAAATCTTATCTACCGTTTACATACAGGCAAGCAAATAAAAGGGGTGCCGTAGAGGCACCCCTTATACGCGGCCACATGTTTCCAGAATTACAGTCTTTCGAATAATAAAATAAGAAAGCCAAGCGTTGTTACACATGAAATAGTGCAATAGCTCATAATCTGTGATCTATGGGACATAATTAAATATACCTTAGGTGATTAGCCGTTGATTGTTTTCGCAACTAAAAGCCGAATGACAGTCTAAGAACAACGTTATCATCCAGGTCGTCGCCATCGCGGCCTTTACCACCGACGATGTAATGCAGACCCATGTCAGCTCCTGTCGCACCGAGAGCGTGTGAAGCGTAAAGATCAAGATCGCGGAAGTTGCTGCTTTCTGTTGAGTTGATGTACTCGCCATTCTTCTCGTAGTAATACCAACCACCCTTTGCTCCCAGCGTGAAGCCACCAGCAACTTCACCTTCGGCGGCGAGGGTCCAGTACATGTCACCCTTGTTGGTCCAGATAGAATCGTCCAGGGTGTAAGTGGTACCCAGAGATAAAGGCCCCCAACCAATTGAACCATATAGTTCAGGCGTATTGGCATCTGAAAGATTCAGATAGGCGTAGTACAGGAAGCCAATGTCCCAGTTGAAGTTATCACCACCACCCCAACCAAGATAAAAATCATTTTCTACGGCATTATTACTGTCTTCATCACCATAACCAATGTTTGAACCCCAGTAACCGACATAAAAACCGTTGTCGGCTGCCCAGTCAAGTCCGCCCTGTACTGAAGGATTCTCGTTTTCTACACCACCACGGAAGATGTACTGTGATACGACACCGATGTTTCCACTTAAACCTTTAATCGTGGTTGCTTCCATCGTTTTTTCGGCAGTTTCAGCAGCATGTGCTGCTGTCATCGCTCCGGCCATGCTCGCTATTGCAAAGGTAGTGGCAAGAAATAGAGGTTTCATTGCAGTTTTCATAATATAAAGCTCCGTAAAAAGAATTGTTAAAAATTAGTATTCTGTTGCCAGTTGTATCGAAACAACTTAGAGTTGCATCAAAGTTACAGCTGTTAATGCATTATGTGTGCCAATTGATAATTAAATAAATAAAACAATAAGTTACGGATTATTGTGGTGATTATAAAAAGTGCTAAGGCAGAACGTAGCACAACTCTAGTGCACATCAATGCAACAGCTGCACACCACTGGTGCAACTATTGATGAGATGTTTCGGTCAATATAGAAAGAGGGAGGTTAATAATTAGAAGTGGACGGTTGAATAAGTATTTAGTGTTCAGTTCTCAGTAATGTCTATGATTCCCTGAAAACTGAAAACTGAAAACTGAAAACTGAAAACTGAAAACTGATTATATATATCTTTTATTTCTAGCTAGAGCCTGAAGTTTACGCAATAAGGGCTATCAGCGATGATGACATCACATCACATCACCTAACCAGTTCTGATCGGCGAAATTCAGGAGGATGCCAATATTCTGATGAATAGTGAGGAGCTGGCGGATGACCGTATGATTGGCGTTGAAACCGGAGGTGTTTCTCCGCGTAATAAAATCAGGTGGAACATTCAGATTGCTTGAGATGATTTATTCAATATATATTAAAATATGAAAACTACAGTTTTTATTCAGTTCTTTTGTTGAAAAAGTCTTTTACGCGAAATCATTAGTATCGTTTGATTCGCTACAGGTAATTAGAAGATTCTGAATCTGTGTTTAACCACTAAAAAAAGAACCTTACTTGTGAAATTTGAAGATAGAATTTCTGCTCCCGATCTCCTGCTTTGTGCTTTTAAGGCTTACTATTGATGAAACTCGCGCTGGTCGGATATGGAGTATGGGGAGAGTTGATCTTACGGGATCTTCTTGAGCTTGGGGTAGCGGTTGATGTTGTCGAAGTGAATGCGTCCCGCAGACAGCTGGCATTGGATGCTGGAGCGGATGGAAGTCTTGCCTCAATTGATACAATTGAGGGTGTCGATGGGATCATAATAGCTACGCCCGCGACAACGCATGCAGCTGTCATCTTACAATTAGATGCGTGTAAAAATACGGTGCCGATATTTTGCGAGAAGCCTTTGGCTGGATCGACGGCAGACGCGCGGATTTTAACTGAGCGCGCCGGTCCTCCTCTATATGTGATGCACATTTGGAGATATCATGCTGGTATTCGAAAGCTGAAGGAAGTCTATGAGAGCGGAGCGATTGGAGAGCTAACTATGATTCGCACCGTTAGGGCGAACTGGACGAGTTCGAGGACGGATGTCGATGCTCTGAAAAATCTAGCTCCGCATGATCTTTCTATTTTTCAATTTATTATAGAAGATCTTCCCAGTGTCGTCTGCGCCACGAGCGAGCGTATCGATGGAAAAGTAGTCGGCTGTATAGGAGTTTTAAAAAATGACTCGGGGCCCGTTTGCATATTTGAAGTTTCCAATCGCTATGGAGAGAAAAGGCGGGAGGTGCGATTGCATGGGACAAAAGGTGTTTTAGTTTTGCCGCATGACAGGGGTGCTTCAATCCAATATATCCGTGGGGCTGGAACAATCCTTCCTGAGATGGTCGAAGCGATTCGTTTTGAGCCTGTTTCTGCATTGAAGACGGAGCTCATTGCATTTCTGGAATACCTCAAGACAGGTGATGCATCGCATTTATGCTCGGTTGAGGATGGTGCAGCAGTCGTAATTGAGCTCGACAATATTTTCAGATTCACTTAACAGCTTCTTTGAGGGGTGCTTAATAAAAATGATAAATACTGACATTGCTATGAAATTACCTTTAGTCGACAGGTCTATTAAATCATCTTTAGTCGACGGACAACCTATTAATGAGGTTGAATTAAAACCATTAGTTATGAATCGTGACACTCGGGGTTCATTTACTGAGGTATTT